>JAUXGW010000011.1 GCA_030621865.1 Actinomycetes bacterium | reverse complement strand
TGTGGACTCGTTCGAGCAGGTCACCGCCGAAGGCGTCACTGCCAGCGTCGACGACGCCGGCCGATTCGAGTCCGTCGACCTGTCGGCTTCGACCCTGCCCACCTATGTGTCCGGCCATGTCAGTGGGGACCGTCCGGACGCGGTCGCGGTGGCCGTCAACGGCGTTGTTGGTGGCTGGTACGACACCTCGGCCGGGTCCGGCGACGGGGACAGGTATCCGTTCCAGGTCATGGTTCCGCCTTCTCTACTGCAAGACGGCCGCAACGAGGTCGACGTCTACGTCATCGAGACGCGAGGCGACGAGGTAGTGCTCATCCCTGCTGGAAGATCCTCATGACCACAGGGTGGGTACGTACTCCACTCCGAGTGCGACGGGGCGCTCGCCATCACCCATAGGCTGATCGGGTGACAGTTCATCTGGTGGGCGCCGGACCCGGAGACCCCAACCTGATCACCGTCAGGGGCGCTGAGCTGCTCAAAGTGGCTGACGTGGTGATTCACGATCGACTCACGGCGGCTGAGCTGCTGGAACTCATCCCCGATTCGTGCGCACGCATCTATGTGGGGAAAGACCCCGACGGTCAGTCGATGCCTCAGGAACGGATCAATGAACTTCTGGTGGAGCATGGACTTGCGGGCCGAACCGTCGTTCGGCTGAAGGGCGGCGATCCGTACCTGTTCGCCCGAGGAGCAGAAGAGGCTGCTGCATTGGCAGCCGCCGGGGTCGACTTCGAAGTGGTACCCGGGATAACCAGCGCGTTTGCCGCGCCTGCCTACGGTGGGATTCCGGTCACTCGACGGTACTCATCCACGAGTGTCACGGTGGTCACCGGCCACGAGGATCCCTCCAAGGACACACCCGAAGTCGACTGGACCGCCATCGCCCAACTCCGCGGGACGATCGTGATCCTGATGGGTGTTCGGCGCTGGCCAGAAATTTCAAGACGCCTCCGGGCGGCCGGACTTTCTCAGGACACACCAGCAGCCGCCGTGCACTGGGGGAGCACGAATCGTCAACAGACCGTACGAGCCACCCTGGCGACGCTTGCCGAAGAAGAACTGCGGGCACCGTCGGTGATCGTGGTGGGAGACGTTGTTCGATCGGAACTCGACTGGTTCGAGAAGCGGCCACTGTTCGGTCGTCGCGTGGTGATCACGCGGGCCCTCCAGCAGCGTGGCCAGTTCGCTTCGATGGTGGAAGATTCCGGCGCCGAGGTCTTGGGTGTGCCGACCATCGCAATCGCCGATCCGCAGGACGCGGGTGAAGCCCTTCGATCCGCTGCAGACCGCATCGGAACCTACGACTGGGTGGTCCTCAGCTCACCCAACGGTGCTCAACGGTTCCTTGCCCAGTTCCGGGATGCGCGGGGTCTGGCCGGAGTCAGGATCGCCGTGGTTGGTCCGGGCACGGCCGACACGTTGAACACCCTCGGTCTGTTGCCTGACCTGATCCCTGCGCGGCACGTCGGCGAGGGACTGGTCGAAGAGTTTCCGGATGGACCCGGACGGGTTCTTCTGCCCAGGGCGGCCGTGGCCAGGGATGTCATCCCCGATGGTCTGGCTGCCAAGGGATGGGAGGTGGACGTGGTGGAGGCGTACCGTACCGTTGCGGCGGAGATCGACCATTCCAGACGCGAGTCGATCAGGTCATCCGATGCCATTTGTTTCACCTCCTCGTCTTCGGTGGACAATTTTGTTGCGGCCTTTGGTGCCGAGGCTGCCCCCGATGCAGTTGCGGTGATCGGACCGATCACCGCCGCCGCTGCGGAATCGCACGGCCTGCGCGTGACCGCCATTGCGGATCCGCACTCACTGGACGGATTGCTGGATGCCCTGATCGAAGCGGTGGGTCATCCGTGAGCGGCCCCGGGATTCCGGGAGCGGTTGTCTTCGATTTCGACGGCTTGGTTCTCGACACCGAATGGACCTCATATCAGGCCACCCAGGAAGTGTTTTCCGAACACGGTGAGGAGTTTTCGCGGGAGTACTGGGCCTCGATGGTCGGGCTCACCGACCATCCGCACTGGACCACCGTTCTCGAAGAACAGCTTGGACATGGGATCGACCGGGAAAGGTGGGTGAAGCACAAAACGGCCCGCTCATGGGAACTTGCCTCCGAGTTGGACCTGATGCCGGGCGTGCTGGCCCTGTTCGAGGCTCTTCGTGCAGTCGGAGTACCAATGGCAGTTGCTTCGGCGTCACGAGCGCGCTGGGCGGAGGAACATCTCCGCCAGCGGGGACTTGATCACTACTTCACCGCCATTCGTGGTCGGGAACACACTGAGAAGACCAAACCACATCCCGACCCTTACTTGTCGGCCTGTGCCGCACTCGGCGTTGAGCCCTCGGCCGCCGTCGCCATCGAAGATTCCGTGCCGGGTGTTCAGTCGGCCAAGTCCGCGGGCCTGACCGTGGTGGCCATACCGGGACGAATGACGGCCGAGCACGATTATGTGCAAGCTGACGTGATTGCGCTCAGCTGTGCGGACCTCACGGTGGCGGATCTTGCACATCTTCAGACCCGCCATGGCTCCAACGGAGCAAGCGCGTCATAGAATCCGGGCGTGACTTTCCCGCAACAACGCCTGAGGAGATTCCGGAGGACCCCTGCGCTTCGAGAACTCGTCGCGGAAACCCGCTTGGGGATCCACGACCTGGTTGCTCCCCTGTTCGTCCGGGAGTCGGTCACCGAGCCGGTTCCGATCGCCTCGCTTCCCGGCGTGGTTCAGCACTCACGGGAATCACTCCGCAGGGAAGTCTCAGAGCTGGCCGAACTCGGCATCAGGGCTGTGATCCTGTTCGGTGTTCCCGAGCACAAGGATGCCGAGGGGTCAGGAGCCTGGGATCCAGAAGGGATTGTCCAGCTTGCGATCCAGGACATTCGCGCCGATGTCGGCAACGACTTCGTGGTGATGGCGGACCTTTGTGTGGATGAGTACACGAGCCACGGCCATTGCGGAGTCCTCGATGGCCAAGGGTCGGTGGACAACGACCGCACCCTGGAGTTGTACGCCAGGGTTGCCGTGGCACAGGCCAACGCGGGTGCCGATGTGGTTGCCCCGTCGGGAATGATGGATGGCCAGGTTGCGGCCATCCGGAGTGCACTGGATTCGGTGGATGCAACCGGGGTTGCGATCCTCGCCTACGCCGCGAAGTACGCCTCCGGCCTGTACGGACCATTCCGGGATGCGGTTGATGTGGAAATTGCCGATGGTGGCAACCGGCAGGGTTACCAACAGGATTGGCGCAATTCACGCGAAGCGATCGCCGAGATTCGCGCCGACATTGATGAAGGCGCGGATGCGGTGATGATCAAGCCGGCCCTGAGTTATCTCGACATCATCAGCGCAGCCTCAGAGATCGTTGACGTCCCGGTCGCGGCCTATCACGTCTCGGGGGAGTACGCCATGGTCCACGCTGCCGCCGAGCGCGGCTGGCTCGACCTCGACGCCGTTGCCCGAGAACAGATCACCGCCATCAAACGCGCCGGCGCGGACATGGTTGTCACCTACTTCGCCCGGCACCTTGGTGAGGCGTTCGCCTGAATCCCCTTGCTCCTGATTTGGCCCTAGCTTCTGATTTGGAAGGCCCACCATGATCACCAATTCCGAACTGTACGAACGCGGACAACACACGATTCCCGGAGCGGTGAACTCACCCGTGCGATCCTTCCGGTCGGTGGGTGGGGTGCCATATTTCGTGGACAGGGGCGCCGGCTCCCGGGTCTGGGACGTGGAGGGCACCGAGTACATCGACTATGTGCAGTCCTACGGTGCCTCGATCCTTGGGCACGCGAATCCGAAGGTTGTTGCCGCAATCGAAGTTGCGGCCCGCAACGGAAGCACGTTCGGTGCTCCCACACTCAACGAGATTCTGCTCGCAGAAGCGCTTGTGGAGCGGGTACCCGGCCTGGAATCCGTGAGGCTGGTGTCCTCGGGAACCGAGGCAACGATGTCGGCCATTCGATTGGCACGCGGTGCAACGGGTCGCAACGTTCTGGTGAAGTTCGCAGGCAACTACCACGGTCACTCCGACGCTTTGCTGGCGGAGGCCGGAAGCGGGGTTGCTGCAGGAGTGTTGGTGGGGGAATCCGCTCCGGACTCTGCCGGAGTCACTCCCGGAGCCGTCGCAGACACGATTGTCGCTCCGTACAACGTTGTTCCGACCCTTGATGATTCGGTGGCCGTGGTGATAGTCGAACCGGTTGCAGCCAACATGGGACTGGTGCCGCCCGTACCCGGATTCCTGGAAGGGCTGCGTGCCGAGTGTGACCGGGTTGGTGCGCTGCTCATGTTCGATGAGGTGATCACCGGCTTCCGTCTGGGACGTGGTGGTGCCACGCAGTGGTCCGGTGTCGCAGCGGACCTCTGGTCATTCGGCAAGGTGATTGGTGGGGGCTTGCCGGTGGGTGCCTTCGGTGCGAGCACTGAGATCATGTCGCATCTGGCTCCGCTGGGTGACGTCTACCAGGCCGGCACATTGTCGGGTAACCCGCTTGCCACAGCAGCCGGAATCACGGTGCTGACGGAGATGACGGAAGCCGATCACGAGTCACTGTCAGCCAAGGCGAAAACGCTCGCGGATGGCCTGACCGCCGCGTTTGAATCTGCGGGCATGGCCGTGCGGGTGCCACGGGTGGGTCCATTGGTTGGCTTGTTCTTCGGCGGGGGCGAGGATCCGGTCGACTTCGACGCGGCGGCCGAATCAGTGGCCCTCGCAAGATACCCGGAGTTCTTCCACGAGATGCTGGAGCGCGGAATCGCCTTTGCGCCTGGACCCTACGAAGTGTTCTTCACCTCCATGGCTCACAGCGACGCCGACCTGGAGCACACCGTGGGTGCGGCGCATGAAGTGGCGAACAAGATGGCTGGTTGACCGCACGGACCCGATTCCCGAACATCACAACCCGATCAGCACGATGCGGATTCGGGACCGGCCATCCTCATCGGTGATTTCCACCGTGCGGCCGATTCCGCCGTGGTTGCCCACGCTGGAGCTGATCTCGGAATCCGGATTCAGGTCCCACAATGGTGAGGAGTGAAGGATCACTCGTTCGCCGGCTTTCGCAGGTGGCAGATTCGAATCCACCAGGAACTCATCCACCTCGGTTTCCTCGGCCGTGAAGGTGATGTCCATCTGTTCCTGGCCGTCTGGCTGGGCGGTCAGGAAGTCCTCGGTGCTGTCCGGGAAGTCGAAGCCCGCCCGCTTGGCCACCTCGTCGATGCCGGAGTCCTCGAACTCGAGGGCAGAGGTTTCGGAATCGTCGCTTCCGGAGGAGAAGACCAGCCAGAGTCCGAGCAGGGTTGCCGCCAGGGCGACGGAGGCCAGGGCGATATTGGTGCTCCGCTTCATGTTCGGATCAGAGGTCGGACTTCGCGGACGGTTCAGGAATCACCCGGGACAGCGCTTCGGCCGTCCGGTAGACGGCCTCCGCCCCTCCGGTCCGGTCGTCGTTCATCAAGTTGGCCATGATGCGCAATACCCAGTCCATCAGCGTTTCCGAGCGCATTCCGACGCGGGTGAGTTCACGCATCAACGCCGGACGCCCGATCACCTTCGCGAACAGGCGCGCCACCTTGAAGTACTGGCCGTAGTCGGCTTCGAGGATCCGCGGATACCGCTCGAGCGGTTGGCGGCTGTTTGAGTCGATGGCCTCGGCAATCAGGTCGGCAGAGATCCGGCCGGTCTCGTATGCGTAGTCGATGCCTTCACCGTTGAAGGGATTGACGCTTCCGGCTGCGTCGCCGACCACCAGCCAATTCGCGCCCGCTTTGGGGCCAACCGAGCCTCCCATCGGAAGTCGTCCACCGGTGGGCGCCTGAGTCGGGTTCTCAGGATCGATTTCCCAGTAGGCGGGCATGGCATGTGCGAACTCGGTCATCAGATGGGTCGTGTTCACCTGTTTCCAGTCACGATACGTGGAAAGCAAACCGACTCCCACGTTGATCGTGCCGTCGCCCACGGGGAAGATCCATCCGTAGCCCGGCAGTGAATTCCCACTGCGGTCCCGGAAGTCCAGCGCGGATTCGATGAACGGATCGTCGTGGCGCGGACTCTCGTAGTAGGTCCGGATGGCCATGCCCTGGGGCATCGCCCTGTTGCGGGTTGTTCCGACTGATCTGCCGAACCGGGAGTTGGCGCCGTCGGCGATCACCACGAATCGAGCCCGGACCTCGCTGGGCTCGGCGGTGGCCGAGTCCTCGAGCTTGGCACCCAGCACCACGGGTCCGTCCATGATCGGTTCGGTGGCGACGGTGCCGGCGAGCAGGGTCGCACCTGCGGAAACCGCGTTCTCGGCAACGAAGGTGTCGAGTTCGCTGCGTTTGACCACGTAGCCGTAGGAGGGAAACACCGGATGGTCCGGCCATTTCAGCTCCATCGTTCGACCATGCGCCACGGTGCGCAGCCCCTCGAAGCGGTGGGTGGACTCGAGGCGGGGACCCAGGCCCATGGCTTCGAGTTGATGAACGGCCCTTGGTGTCAGGCCGTCGCCGCAGGTCTTGTCGCGGGGGAAGACCTTCTTCTCCACGAAGACCACGTCGAGTCCGGCCCTTGCTGCCCAGTAGGCAGTGGAGCTGCCGGCGGGACCACCACCGATGACCAGCAGGTCATGGACGGGTCCGTCGGAATCGAGTTGGCTCAAACCGGCGGGTTGGCTTTCCATTCATCGAGCACGGCGATGTATTCCTCAGCGTGATCGGGAACCATGGCAGTCACCGTCTCTTCGAATCCGTCTTCCCAAAGAGCCGCATCGAAGGCCTCTCCACCGAACTCGACTCGTTCGTGAAGCACGACCGCCATGAGGTCTTCTGCATCCATCGTCTCTGCCTGGGCGGGCATGCCACCGACGATCGGCTTGGCGGTGTCGCCATATGAGGTTTCGCCTGCGTCGCGGAATCCCTGTGAGCCGAGCGCGACCCACGTGACCTGGTCAACCGGACGGGCGAAGGTCTCCACGACTGCACCTCCTGAGAGGGCCGGACCAGTTCCGCCTCCGCCACCTCCTCCATGGCAGCCGGCACAACTCACGCCATACACCTCGCTCCCGGCCGCCAGCGGTCCTTCTTCGGTCGCGGGCTCACCAAGTGTCCAGGCGTAGAGGATGAAGAAGAGTGGGAGTGCCACGAGTACGGGGACCACCCACACGGGCACCTTCCTGCGGGATTCAGCGGCTTCGACCCACGGAGGGGTTGGTTCAGGTTCTGCTTCTTCGGGAGTCTCCGCCGGCTGCGCCGCCGGAGCGGCAGACTTTGCGGGTTCAGGACTCGTTGACTCCGTGGTCGCAGGAGTCGTCTCCTCCGATGCGTCGCCGTCTCCTGTGAGGGCTGCGCGGCGTGCCTTGCTTCGGGCCAGGAGATGTTCTGGGACTTCGGTCAACGTTGCCTCCGCGGACGGATTCGGAGTCGCCTCTGTGGCGGTCGCCCACACTCTATTCGCGGCGCGACACCGCTGACCAAGCTATGCGCACTCCTCACCCCGGGAGCGAAACTGGGTGAGGAGTGATTCCTGTCGAAAATCCCTGCCTGAATGTGCTCTCAGGCAGGCGGCCGTGGTAGACCAACACTTGCTTTCGGCTTGTGTGCAGAGTCACAAGGGCCGACGGCATACAGTGTAGGAACATCTGACACACCTGACCCTCCGGAGGCATGGGTCCCCGGCAGGCGTGCGGATTCGACAGGAGGTCAAAGTGGTCGCATTCCTGGTGTCGCTGCTGATTCTGGTGATCTCCCTCCTGCCGGTCTTCTGGTACGCGAAACGCCGCCCGGTTGGTGCGCCCCTGACATGGGGTGAAGCCATGGTCGCCGGCACCTATGTCTTCTTCATTCTCTTCTGGGCCTACGGCGTCGTTCCCCACCAGTTCCTGACCTGGGCGGACTCCGAACTGAACTGGCGCCCGGACAAGATCTGGTTCGGACCCGAGGGGTCGGTCACGGTCTTCGGCGGCACGCTCGACACCCCATGGTTCCCCATTAACATCTCTGCGGAGGTGTTCCGGGACATACTGGTCACGACGCTCTACATCGTGTTCCTCGGGATACAGATCTGGTTCTGGTCGTGGTGGCAGAATCGCGGCAAACGAGCAGCCGCTGCCAAGGCCGTTGAGCCCACTTCTGCATATGGCCGTCCGCTCATAAAGAGGACATGAGGAACTGACGAGATGGCAGTTACAGACGCCAATCCACAGCAGCCGGACTTCGCCACTGACTACACGCTCGCGGAAGTCGATGCCGACTATTTGGGCCGGGCCGTGAAGCCCAAGCAGTTCATTCACATCGAC
Organism: Actinomycetes bacterium; assembly: GCA_030621865.1. Lineage (GTDB taxonomy): Bacteria > Actinomycetota > Acidimicrobiia > Acidimicrobiales > Microtrichaceae > JAHRAZ01. Next base: position 20,845 of record JAUXGW010000011.1, on the reverse strand, counting down.
CAGTCCGAATGCATCCAGTGCGAAGGATGTGTCGACATCTGCCCGTGGAAGTGCATCTTCATGTTGTCGCCTTCGACAATTGAGGAAGCAGTGGACCTTGAAAAACCAGGTCTGGATCCCACCGACAACGTGGTGTTCCTGATCGATGACGACGTATGTACGCGTTGCGCCCTTTGTGTGGACCGTTGTCCGACGGGCGTGATCATCCTCGGCAAGATCGGCGAGCCCGGCCCCAACGGGGATACCCATCAGCGAATGGGTACCTACGGCTACGGCTATGGCATGCGGTTGACGTGATGGTCGACGTGGCAAAAGCAATAGATTCGATTCAACAGACCTGACGAGAGTAGGAGTAGCCCGTGGCGAAGACGATGCAGGGCTCCGGCGGAATTGCCGGCAAATGGGATGATTTCAAAGGCACCGTTCAGGGGTCTCAAGCTTGGAGTTCCATTTTCCGTCCGGGATCAATCTTCCGGAAGGGATACTCCGACAGCCCGCGCAACCGCTCCTATGTGGTGATGAACAGCGTGCTCTATCACCTTCATCCGGTGAAGGTGAAGCGGTCTGCCGTGAAGGTGAGCTACACACTTTGTCTGGGCGGACTCAGCTTCTTCCTGTTCATTCTCCTCACGGTCACCGGCATCTTCCTGATGTTCTTCTACCGGCCGACCGCCGCGGCAGCATGGGACGACATATATGCACTCCAGACCTCGGTGACCTTCGGGCTCCTTGTGCGAAACATGCACAGATGGGGTGCTCACCTCATGGTCCTGTCGGTGTTTCTGCACATGGCGAGGGTCTTTTACCACGGTGCCTACAAGGCTCCACGAGAGTTCAACTGGGTGATCGGAGTGATTCTCCTCACGATGACCCTGCTGCTCTCGTTCACCGGGTACCTCCTCCCATGGGATCAGCTCGCACTGTGGGCGGTGACCGTGGGTACAAACATGATGGGTTATACGCCGGTGTTGGGTTCTCAGGTTCGCTTCGTGCTGCTGGGCGGAGCCGAAATCGGTTCCAACACCCTGTTGCGCTGGTACGTCCTGCACGTGTTGTTCTTCCCGTTCCTCACCGTCATCTTCATGGCCATCCACTTCTGGAGAGTCCGCAAGGATGGCGGAATCTCAGGTCCGCTGTAGGTGCCGCGATGACAAACCACAAGATTCAAGCCAACGTGTTTCCACAGCCGATCCAGGCCACAGCGAGTGATCCCGCATGACTGAGATTCCAGACCATCTCCTGAAGCGAGCACAGGAAGCCAAGGACAAGGCTGCCGCCAAGAAAGCGGCGGCCGGTGATGCACCGAGTGCGGACGCGCCGGCCGGCGGATCCGAATCCTCGGAATCCGACGCCTCTGCGGGCGATTCACGAATCCCTGCTCACCTGCTGGAGCGTTCCAAGTCCGCCAAGGCCAAGAAGTCCGGGGCTGCTGCCGGCGGCGATGCCCCGGCCGGAGGAACTGCCACGATCACAAAGACTGCCGACGCGCCGGCTGTGGCAGCCGATGCGCTACCAATAGGGGCCGGACCGGGTGGACACACCCAGCGTCTCCTCACAGTGGTCAAGTCGGGCTCCATTCAGGATGTGAAGTCCAAACCCGTGGACAAGGTCCATGTCTGGCCTCACCTGCTGGTGGTGGAGTTCGTGGCGGCGCTGGCCTGTACGGCTTTCGTGTTCGTCTTCTCGTGGTTGGTGAACGCTCCTCTGCTCGAGTTGGCGAACTTCAATCAGACACCCAACCCTTCCAAGGCACCGTGGTACTTCCTCGGTCTGCAGGAACTGCTCACGATGTTCCACCCGATGGTCGCTGGTGTGACCATCCCGGGCATGGGCATCTTCATATTGATACTTGCTCCCTACATAGACAAGAACCCGTCGAACAAGCCGGAGGATCGCAAATTCGCGATCTCACTGATGACCGTCCACCTGATGTTCTGGGCCGTCCTGGTGATCATCGGTTCGTTCTTCAGAGGTCCGGGCTTCAACTTCACGTTGCCTTGGGTCGACGGGCTCTTCTTCGAACTCTGAGGTGATCTGAATGAGCGGAATATGGATTGCACTCATCGTGCTGGTGGTGGTCGTTGGTGTCGCCGCGGCCTTGCTCGGTGCTGCGAACAGGAGAGACACGACTTCGGCCACGTCTTCGCCGACGTTGTCCCGCGAGGCGATCAAGAAGGACAAGGCCGCGCGCAAGGAGGATTCACGGCAGGACGTGCAGCCCCCGACCGGCAAGGAATTCGAGTCAATGGCTGTGGCCACGGTGTCCACCGACATCGAACCAACCGAAGATTCCCAGGTACCCGCACCCTGGGTGCAGCCCGATGCCGAGGAAATCGGCGCATCCCGGCGTGCCTTCCTCAACCGCTCGATCGTGGCCCTGATGGGACTGGGTATTGCCGGTTTCGCAGCGGCGGCTTTCCCGGCGTTCCTCTGGCCATCCAGTTCCGGTGGGTTCGGCTCGAAGATTCGTGTGGGCAAGGTCAGCGACGTCAAGACCGAGGTGTCCGCCAACAATGGCTTCCTCTACAAGCCGGAAGGCCGCTTGTGGATCACGCTGTATCCGGCCGCCGCGTTGCCCAAGGCGGAAGAGACCTACTCGGAGCCGGAGCTCGTCGGCATGCGGGCAGGCCTCGTGGCGCTCTACCAGAAGTGCCCTCACCTGGGTTGCCGCGTTCCGAGCTGCGACAGCTCCCAATGGTTTGAGTGTCCCTGTCACGGATCGCAATACAATCAGGTCGGCGAAAAGAAGGGTGGTCCTGCACCCCGCGGCATGGATCACTTCGCAACTGAAATCTCAGGTAGTGATTTCGTGGTCAACACCGGGGCGATCGTTCAGGGTCCTCCGATCGGAACGAACACCACCGGACAGGAAGCGGAAGGCCCGAACTGCATCGGCGCCTCCGAGGAACATTCATGATTCTCGCAACCACACAACAAGCTTTCGGCATGGTCCTGCTGGCGATAGTCCTCGTCGGCGCGGTCGTCTGGATCGCCTTCAACCTCCGCTCCGGCCGCGACGAGATCGGTTCGGAGATCGAACTGGCGCCGAACCGCAAGGAGGGTGTCACCGATGAGGAGCTCGAGGGCAACAGGCTCAACGTTGCGCTGTTCTCCGCCGCGGGTCTTCTTGCAATCATCGCCGTGGCGCTGCCGCTGTACTGGCTTGGTGAACCGGGCCGCCAGGAGGGAGCCGTCGAGACTTTCCAGGAGACTTTCGAGGAGCGGGGCCAGAAACTCTATGAAGAGGGCGCCCAGTGCGTGAACTGTCACGCCAACGGTGCTGTTGGTGGAGTGACCAGCTACATCATCAACGATGAGAACGGTGTGTTCGTTGCCGAAGTCAACTGGAACGCACCTGCACTCAACAACCTCCTGTACCGATACTCCGAGGAAGAAGTTCGTTACGTCCTCAACTACGGACGACCCGGTACCCCGATGGCCGCATGGGGCGGCCCCGGTGGTGGTCCACTCACCACGCAGCAGGTTGACGAACTCATCGCCTATCTGTGGACGCTCCAGCTCAGTCCGGACGCGATGCGCGAAGAAGTCGATGGTCTCGTGAAGGGAATCGACGAGGAACTGTTCGATTCCATGAAGGCCGTCGACAAGTCCAATGAAGGTCTCGCCGATGCCGAGTCGGCGAACCGACTGTCCAGGGCTGACGAGTTGAAGCTCGGCGAGATCCTGTTCAACAATCAGGATGTCGCTGCAGGATCGTATTCGTGTTCTCGTTGCCACGTTGCAGGTGCGGCATACGGCCAGGCCTGGCAACCGTTTGCCCGTCTCGAGTACGGAGCGTTCGGACCGGATCTCAGCGGTGTCGAGACGCAGGCAACCGAACAACAGCACTTCGACCTCGTCTGGAAGGGCATGGAAGAAGGTCAGGTCTACTTCTCCCGCAAGCAGGGCAATCCGCAGATGCCCGGCTTCGGCGCCAATCCCAACACCGGCCAGGCAGATGACGGGGTTCCAGATCTTGGGCCCGACGGCATGCTGACTCCGGCGCAGGTCTGGGCGATCGTGACCTACGAACGCAACTTGTCCAACGATTCCACCGTGAAGAGCCCCGTGGCGGGCACGTCAGACTCCCCGACATTTTCGGGTAACGAGTGAGTCCGGGAAGGCCCTGAAGAGATGTCAATCCTTGCAGCGATCGCATTCGATCCACACATCCGCGGCCTCCTGGTCGTCGGCGTTGGTGTGGTGGTGCTGATCGGCTCCATCTACTTGATCCTTGCCACCAACACCGGCATCAGGAATGGTCTGCTCATCACGCTGGCCGCCCTTACGGGTTGGTGTTTCATCATGGGAGCGGTCTGGTGGATGTACGGAATCGGTCTGAGGGGCGCGGATCCCACCTGGATTCAGGAGGAGATCAACTACACGCGCGATGACGCCGTACTCACCGAGGTGGTCGAGGACCTTCCCCCAACCGAAGATCTGAGTGACCCGGCCGACATATACGCCGACTACCTGGCAGAAAACCCTGAGGTTCTGGACAAGGTCGAGGCAGCCGAGGGTGAAGGATATGTCCCGGAAAGCCTCACCAAGGCGGCGACCCTGGTCCCGGAACTCAAGGTTGAACTCGATGATGAACTGGGCGAGTGGCGAATCATTCCGGAATCCGATGCCCGTCGAGGTGATGCCGTGGCTGCGGCCGATGCGACGCTCGTGGAAGCGGAGGCGTTCGGTGATGCCACAACGGGTGGATACACAGTTCACGACGTGTACTTCTTCGGGGGGAAGGACGCTGCGGAACCGGAGTCGATTCCCGGCGAACACAACATCTTCGAGAGGGTCTGGAACCGGGTGGCCCAAGCCGGTCAGGTCAAGAATCCTCCGCTGTACGCGGCCGTGACCGTTCAGAAGAACGTCGAGCAGGCGGTTGCGCCCGGAGAAGCTCCTCCCACTCCCCAGATCGACGAAGATGGCGCGTTGGTGACTGTGGTTCTGCAACGTGACCTGGGTAACCGGCGTCTGATTCCGGCGTTGTTCACCATCTTCGTCGGGACTCTGTTTGCGGTGTTCACCTGGATGCTCCACAGCAGGGACAAGCGACTCCAGGAAGCTCGCTCCGGCTGGGATCCCTCGAAGGCGGGCTGAAGTGGGTCAGTGGCTACCAATCATCTGTCTGGGCCTTCTTGCGGCACTGTTCGCGGGCATCAGCTTCGCGGCCTCGCGAATCCTCAACCCGCCGCGCCCGACCGAGGCCAAGGTGGCTCCGTATGAATGCGGCATCGTGGATCAGGCGGATCCTCCCGAAAGGTTCCCGGTTCGGTTCTTCCTCATTGCGATGATCTTCATCGTCTTCGACATCGAGATCATCTTCTTCTATCCCTTTGCAATGGTGTACCGCTCCTTGGGCGCCCACGGGATCCTTGCGATCCTGATCTTCTCCGCAGCGGTATTCGAATCATTCCTGTACCTGATCAGCAAGGGTGCACTCGATTGGGGACCGGCAAAGATGGTCCGCCGCTCCGCGGTGATGACTGATGCCAGCCGCACGACCGCGTCCACTGTTCGTCGGGTCGGCCTTGCCGGGCGCGAACCCGACACAGAACGCGAGGCGGCCTGATGGGTCTCGTCAAGAACATCGGTGACGATGGTTTCGCCGGACTTGAACACAACTTCCTCACGGGGAAGTTGGAGGATCTGGTGCAATGGTCCCGCAAGAGCAGCATGTGGCCGGCAACTTTCGGTCTGGCCTGTTGCGCCCTGGAGATGATGGCCACAGGTGGTGCCCACTACGACATGGCTCGATACGGCATGGAGGTGTTCCGTGCTTCGCCTCGCCAGGCTGATCTGATGATCGTGGCCGGCCGGGTATCCCAGAAGATGGCTCCAGTCCTGAGGAACATCTATGACCAGATGGTGGAACCCAAGTGGGTGATTTCCATGGGTGTCTGCGCTTCCTCCGGTGGCATGTTCAACAACTACGCCCTGCTGCAAGGTGTTGACCAGGTGGTTCCTGTGGACGTCTACGCTCCGGGTTGCCCTCCCGGTCCCGAGACCTTGATGCAGGCGATCCTCACACTGCACGGTCAGATCCAGACGGGTGAGATCCTGCGGCGCCGGGAGGACAATGAATCTGCCGGCGCCGGTGGAGCACAGATACACCTGGACGGCCCCGAAAATGACGATGCCGGGGAAGCCGCAGTAACGGTTGCTGCCCCGGGCCACTTCACCCTCGGAGGTGAGTGATGTCACCTGACGGCGATGAAGAACTGGTGATCGAAGAGCTCGTGGAGGAGTTCCAGGGTGAACTCCTCCACGGTGCGCCGGTCAGTGGCAGTGGCGAGCAACGCTGCGTGCATCCCGACCGGGACTCCTACCCCGACGTAGTCGCAAGCCTTCGTGCCGAGGGCTTCTGGATGTGCTCGGACCTTCTGTGTGTTGATTACCTCGGCTATTCCGCCCCGCGGAACCTTCCAGTCGGCATCGGTGCTGAGCGCTTCGAGGTGGTGGTGAACCTTCTGGATCCCACGGCCCGCGAGCGCATCCGCGTGCGGGTACAGGTTCCCGAGTCGGATCCGGAGATCGACACCATCTCCGATCTTCATCCCGGCATGATCAACCCCGAACGCGAGGGTTTCGACATGTTCGGCATCTCCTTCGCCGGCAATCCGGATCCGTCCCGAATACTCATGCCCGATGACTGGGAAGGACATCCCCTTCGCAAGGACTACGACCTGGGGCGCATTCCGGTGCAGTTCAAGGCCCCATCCTCAGCGCGCTGAGGCAGAAACACGATATGACCACAACCGAGGAAACCCCCCAGATCACCGACCTCGACTCGCTCGATGGCGCCATCGCGCGTCTGGCAGCGGGCAACTCCGTTCTGCACCTGTCCCAGTCGGAGGCAGAAGCGCATTCGGGATATCAGGCTCCAACCGCTGACGGCATGGGCGAGCGGATGATCATGAACATGGGTCCTCAACACCCGTCCACACACGGTGTTCTGAGGGTTGTGCTCGAACTCGAGGGTGAGATGATCATCCGTTCCAAGCCGATAATCGGTTATCTCCACACCGGCATGGAGAAGACCGGCGAGGAACTGTCGTATCTGCAAGGTCCGACCAACGTCACCCGGATGGACTACGCGAGTCCACTGTTCACAGAACTCGCCTTTGCCCTGGCGGTTGAACAACTGCTGGAAATCGAGGTCCCCGAGCGGGCCAAATGGATTCGCATGCTGATGTGTGAGGTGAATCGACTCTCCTCCCACATGCTGTTCATGGCCACCAACGGGATGGACCTGGGAGCAGTGTCGATGATGCTCTACGGGTGGCGTGAACGTGAGGAAGCGCTCCGGTTCCTGGAGATGGTCACCGGGCTGCGCATGAACCACAACTACATCCGCCCGGGCGGAGTCGCCGCCGATCTGCCCGACGGTTGGAAGGACTCACTTCAGCGGGTGATCGATCCGTTGCCGGAACGCCTCGATGAGTTCGACATCCTCATGACCGGTCAGCCGATCTGGCGTGAGCGACTGCAGGGTGTTGGTGTCATCACGGCCGAAGAGTGCCTGTCCCTCGGGGTCACCGGCCCGATCCTGCGATCGACGGGTTACGCCTGGGATCTTCGCAAGGACATGCCGTACCTGCGCTACGACGAACTCGATTTCGACGTGCTCGTCGGATCCTACGGTGACTGCTTCGACCGCTACGCGATTCGCCTGAACGAGATTCGGGAGTCGATTCGCCTGATTCGCCAGATTGTCGACAAGATGCCTGGTGGTGATTACCGAATCCAGGACAAGAAAGTGACTCCGCCACCACGAGCCCGCATCGATGAATCGATGGAGGCCCTGATCCACCACTTCAAGATCTTCACCGAAGGTTTCAAGGTTCCTGAGGGCGAGACCTACGCCGCGGTGGAAAGCCCTCGTGGAGAACTTGGCGTGTACATCGTGTCCGACGGCTCATCGAGACCCCACCGGATGCATGTTCGTGCGCCGAGCTTCATAAACCTTCAGAGCATGCCGCACATGATGCGCAACTCCCTGCTGGCCGACACGGTCGCGATCATTTCGTCGGTGGATCCGATCATGGGTGAGGTCGATCGCTGATGGCGCGCTTGACCCCCGACAATCTTCTGTTGGCACGCAAGATCATCGCTCGATTTCCAAAGCCGCGTTCAGCCACGATCATGTTGTGTCATCTGGCCCAGGAACAGGACGGCTACCTGAGCGAGGAAGCCATGGCGCAGATCGCGGAACTGATCGGGGCCACCCCGGCGGAAGTACTTGGCACAGCGAGCTTCTACGAGATGTTCAAAATGCATCCTGTCGGCAAGTACTGCGTGAATGTCTGTACGAACATCTCGTGCCAACTCCTCGGCGGCGAGGAACTGCTCGAGCATGCCGAAGAGGTCATGGGCATCCGGTCCGGAAGTACCACCGAAGACGGCATGTTCACCCTCGAGGACGTCGAGTGTGTCGCAGCCTGCACCGAGGCTCCTGCCGTACAGGTGAATTACCGCTACTTCAACAAGGTCTCACCCGAGGGATTCGACGAACTTCTGGAAGACCTTCGTTCCGGAGAACTGAGCCGGACAATCCCTCCACACGGCACTCTTGGCTACGTACGTCAGGATCTTGACGGCGACCGGATCGCCAACATCACACCTCCTTCGCAACAGGTCGAACCCGTCTGGTTCCCAGATGGCGATTCCGATGAGGGGCCGGCCAAGTGAGCGACACGGCAGTGGATACCGACGAAGCGGACCAGGACGTGCCGAAGGTTGTTTCCTCGCGTTTCGACGTGGCGGACGGGCACACACTCGACGGTTACACCCGCAGCGGATCCTTCGAGGGATACGCGGCGCTGCGCCGAGTCCTGACGATGACTCCCGGCGCAGTGTCGGAATTGGTCAAGGACGCCACCCTTCTGGGACGGGGCGGCGCCGCCTTCCCCGCCGGCGTCAAGTGGGGCTTCTGCCCTCCGGGTGTCTGGCCTCGCTACGTCGTGGTGAATGGCGACGAGTCGGAACCCGGCACCTACAAGGACCGTCTCCTCATGGAACGCGATCCGCACCAGCTGATCGAGGGCAGCCTGATTGCGGCCTACGCCATCGGCGCAGCGCAAGTCTTTCTGTACGTGCGCGGGGAGATGCCCCATGCGCAGGAGCGGATCGCTGCCGCCCTCAATGAGGCCTACGAAGCGAACCTCATCGGCAAGAACATTCTCGGAACGGATTTCAGCGTGGACGTGGTCCTCACCTGGGGTGCGGGCGCCTACATCGTCGGGGAAGAGACCGCACTCATTGAGTCCCTCGAAGGCAATCGGGGGATGCCGCGGCTGAAGCCCCCGTTCTTCCCGGCGGCCAAGGGCCTCTACATGATGCCCACCATCGTCAACAACGTCGAGACTCTTTCGAACCTGCCGTGGCTCCTCAACCACGGTGTTGCGGAGTATCGATCAATAGGAACCGAAGCATCCCCCGGGACCCGTTTGATTGCCCTTTCAGGTGATGTCGAACGACCGGGTGTCTACGAGGTGCCACAAGGAACCACCACGTTCCGCGAACTGTTCGAGTCCGAACGCTACGGCGGCGGCATCCGCGGCGGGCACGAACTCAAGATGTTCATTCCGGGTGGAGCTTCTGCTCCCTGGTTCTTCCCCGAACAGGTGGATCTTCCCCTTGAAGGTCGAGTGGTTGGTGGAGAGGGTTCGATGCTGGGATCCGGTGCGGTCGTGGTGATGGACGACACCACTGATGCTGTTCGGGCATGCCTGCGCCTGGTCCGGTTCTTCGCTCGCGAGAGCTGCGGAAAATGCACACCTTGTCGAGAAGGAACCGTCTGGGAAGAGAAGATCCTCCAGAGGATCCTGGACGGGCAGGGACGTCCGAGTGACCTTGATCTGCTGCTCGATGTGGCGGACAACATCAGCCCCGGACCGTATCCGCTGGCGGCCTACGCGGAGGCCGACCTCGAGGCCATTCCGTTCCCGCCGCGGCAAACCACGATTTGTCCGCTCGGGCCGTCTTCGGTGGCGCCGATAACTTCGGCCATCAGGCGGTTCCGCCATGAGTTCGAGGACAAGATCAACCGCAAGGATTCGATTCCGGTGACCTCTGCGGGGATGTCGAATGTCTGAGAAGCCACGAGACCTCGAAATCACGGAGCCCGTTGAGATCACACTGAATGGTGAGTTGATCACGGCTCAGAACGGCGAGTTGCTCATCGACGCGTGTGAGCGCAACGGCTCCTACATTCCGCGGTTCTGTTATCACCCGCGGATGAGTCCGGTGGGAATGTGTCGGATGTGTCTCGTGGAGGTCGACACCGGCCGCGGGGCGGCACTCCAGCCCAGCTGCATGATTCCTGTTTCCGATGGCATGAGCGTGGACACCGAAAGCGACGGTGTGGCCAAGGCCCAGGACGGCATCCTGGAGTTCCTGCTCGCCAACCATCCACTCGACTGCCCTGTTTGCGACAAGGGTGGAGAGTGCCCTCTGCAGGATCAGGCTTACGCATATGGCCCGGGCGAGTCGAGATTCGTCGAGGAGAAGCGGCACAACGAGAAGCCGATCCCGATTTCCGACCTCGTGTTTCTCGATCGCGAGCGCTGCATTCTCTGTGATCGCTGCACACGGTTCGCAGATGAAGTTGCTGGTGATCCGCTCATCCACTTCATCCACCGCGGATCCCACACGGAGGTGAATACCTTCCCCGGCGAGCCATTCGCTTCGTACTTCTCCGGCAACACGGTTCAGATCTGTCCGGTTGGCGCACTCACGGCCTCGCCATATCGGTTCAAGGCCCGACCCTGGGATCTCGAGGAAACGGAGTCCACCTGCACGCGCTGTTCAGTGGGATGCCGGGTCACGGTGGAGTCCAGCCGAAACGAGGTCCTGCGCCTTCAGGGTGTCGACTCCGATCCTGTGAACTGGTCCTGGCTCTGTGACAAGGGTCGGTTCGGCTTCGAGGCCGGCAATTCCCGGAATCGGATCTCCCAACCACTTCTGCGCTCCGAGTCGGGTGAGCTTTCGGAGGTGCGCTGGAACACGGCGCTCGACGGTGCGGCTTCCGCAATTTCCGCGGCGGTCGACGGGCGTGGACCCCAATCGGTGGCCGTTCTTGGCGGTGCCCGCCTCACGAACGAGTCGGCCTACGCGTGGACGAAGCTGGCCAAAGGTGTGATCGGCACGGACAACGTCGACTGTCAGCTCGGGGATGGTCTGCCGGCGGAACTCGTGCTCGGTTTGCCGGGAGCGTCGATCGACGAGGTGTGCGAGTCTGGTGCAACGGTGCTCTACCTGGGTCCCGATGCCAAGGAAGAGCTCCCGGTCCTGTACCTGCGCCTGCGCCACGCTGCCGATTCCGACGGTGTGAAGATCGTGGAGGTCGGTCCCACGCTCACTGGCCTGTCGCCATATGTCGCCGAATCAATCACGGCGTTGCCCGGCGAGACCGCTTCGGTGGTGGCAGCGCTTCTCGACGGCACTTCGGAACACGTCCAAGCTTCCGCGCTGTTGCGTGACGCGAGCGACCTGAAGGTCGTGATCGGTCGGGCCAACCTGGCCGAGGACGAGACCATCACGGTGAAGGCCGCCAATCTGATTCGCGAGTCAGTGCCCGGAGCCACCTTCCTGCCTGCGTTGAGGCGTGGAAACGTGCGAGGGGCACTCGAAGCCGGTTTGAGTCCCGGCTTGCTCCCGGGAGGTGCGGTACTCGCCGGAACAGTCCCGCCGGGATGGCAGTCGGTACCCACCGAAAAAGGTGGAAGCGCCTCGGAGATCCTCGAAGATGCTGCCAATGGCCGCGTCGAGGTCCTGATTCTGCTCGGTTCGGATCCGCTGCGCGATTTCCCGGATCGTTCGCTTGCCAGACGAGCCCTGGCGGGAGCCAAGACGGTGATCTCGGTTGATCCCTTCGTGAACGCGTCGGCTGAGCTGGCTGACCTGGTTCTGGCCGCCTCGATGTTCTCGGAGAGCGCCGGCACCACCACCAACCTCGAGGGTCGGGTGACCACCCTCAATCAGAAGGTCACACCTCCCGGCACTGCTCGCGACGACTGGATGATCGCCGTGGATCTCACCGACAGGCTGGGTGCTGACCTGGGAGTCGAGACCTCAGCCGCTGACCTGCTCCACGAAATGGCGGAGTTCTCCGATGCCCATGTGGCGCTCCGCGATGGCGACCCCGTCGGTGACGGTGTGATGCTCGACATCTCGGGCCGCGATCTCGTCACCCCCGCCGAGTTCGAAGTGCCCGCAGCCAACGCCTACTCACTACGGCTTGTGCTGAACCGCACGATGTATGACAAGGGCACCCTGCTCGCCGAGTCCCCGAGCTCCGCAGGACTCGCTGGGGAGTCCGTGGTGAAACTGTCCGCGGCTGACGCAGCTCCACTCGGTGTGGACGGATCCACGCAGGTGAAGGTCACTTCGGAGCACGGATCGGTGATTGTTGCCGCCACGATCGACCCAAAGGTTCCGAAGGGTGTTGCAGTCATGCATCATGTCCTGGGTGACGTGGATGCCGGCACGTTGCTCGTGTCCGGTGATCCTGTCTGTGACGTACGGGTGGAGGTGAGCTGATGGATCCACTCCTTTCCGGCGACATCGGTTTCGCCGAGATCCTCATTGTCCTGATCAAGGTGCTCATTGCATTCGCTGGACTCATGGTCGGCGTGATGCTGATGGTCTGGTTCGAGCGCAAGCTCGTCGCCGACATGCAGAACCGGATCGGTCCCAACAGGGCCGGACCGTTCGGGATTCTCCAGACGCTCGCCGACGGCATCAAGCTCTTCTTCAAGGAGGAGCTCTCACCTGCCAAGTCGGATCGGTTCGTCTATCGCCTTGCTCCCTTCCTGGCACTTGTCCCGGCGTTCCTGGTGTTCGCCGTGATTCCCATTGCCGGCAACTTCTCCGGCGACAACACGGGTGTTGTCACCATCGCCGGCCACGAAACCCTGATGCAGGTTGCCGATCCCCAGATCGGAATCCTGCTCGTGCTGGCCCTGTCTTCCGTTGCCATCTACGGAATCATGCTTGCCGGCTGGGCGTCCGGCTCCAAGTACCCGCTGCTTGGTTCGGTGCGAGCTTCGGCGCAGATGGTTTCCTATGAAGCCGCACTCGGACTGTCGATTGCCACGGTGCTCCTGCTGGCCGGGGCCTTGTCCACCAACCTGATCGTGAACGAGCAGGCTGGCGGTCGCTGGAATCTCTGGATGACCGGACTCGTGCCTTTCGTGGTGTTCGTGATCGCTGCCACCGCCGAACTGAACCGTCCCCCCTTCGATCTGGTGGAGGCCGAACAGGAGCTGGTTGGTGGATTTCACACCGAGTACACCGCTCTTCGCTTCGCCATGTTCTTCCTTGCCGAATTCATGAACGTGGTCACGATGTCCGCCGTGATCGTGACCCTGTTTCTGGGTGGACCAAACGGACCCCTGTTCGGCATCACGGGCTGGGTGTCGGACTATCTGCTTTCGTCGATCTACTTCTTCGGCAAGCTCTTCATCCTGTTGTTCGTCTTCGTGTGGTTCCGGGCCACCCTGCCCCGATTCCGTTATGACCAGCTCATGGATCTCGGCTGGAAGATCTTGATCCCGTTGTCTCTGGGCTGGTTCCTCCTCGTGGCCACGGTGCAGGTCAGCCAGGATCAGGGATGGAACCCGATTGTCGTGGTCGTGAGCGTTGTGGTTGTCGGAGTGCTCGGCGTCTCGTTGCTACGGCTGTCGATCCGGACGGGGAATTTCCGCCGAGTCGAGGAAGCGGAAGACTCCGACATGGCTCCGAAAGACCCGGGGGGAGTCCGCTGATGGGATACCTGGATGGTTTCAAGGTCACGTTGCGCAAGTGGGCAGGACTGAACACCGACACCGGCCGACGTGTCACGAAGGAATACCCCGAAGAGGTTCGACCGAAGCCGGCCAGGTTCCACGGCCGTCATGTGCTGAACCGTTACGAAGACGGTATGGAAAAGTGCATCGGCTGTGAATTGTGTGCCGGTGTCTGTCCGGCCAACTGCATCTATGTGCGCGGCTCGGACAATGATCCGGAGAATCCCACTTCGCCCGGTGAGCGATTTGGTTTCACCTATGAGATCAACTATCTGAGGTGCATCCACTGCGACCTGTGCGTCGAGGCCTGCCCGACCCAGGCGATAACCGAATCAAAGCTCTTCGAGTTCGCCTTCACGAACCGCAGCGATGCCATCTACACCAAGTCGGAGTTGCTGGTTGGTGATGATGGCAGACCGCAACAGATGCCGTGGGAACACTGGGACGGTGGATTTGATCCGGCCCGGGACACTTCCGGTTGGATGCGGGCGACCTCTCCCGGTGGATCTGCAGAGTTCGAGGGTCTGGTGGCCTGGGCAGGCGAGCTCGGATATGGCGTACGGGATCCCGAAGGTGGGCAGCAGGCTGAACCAGCCGAAGCGGACACGGAGGCCACTGAATGAGGGTCGAGATGTTCGTGTTCCTCGTCGCAGGCGCAATTTGTGTTGCCGGCGCACTGGGTGTGGTCCTGTTCCGCAATCCAGTTCACAACGCATTGAGCCTGGTGGCGACCCTCTTCGGAGTTGCGGTCCTGTTCGTGGCACAGGGTGCCTATTTCCTGGCGGCCATTCAGGTGATCGTCTACGCCGGGGCAATCGTTGTGCTGTTCCTGTTCGTGATCATGCTGCTCGGAGTCGACAAGGCAGACGATGTTCGTTTCGAGCCGATACCCGGCATTCGTATCGCGGCCGTCGTTGTGGGAATTTCCCTGCTGGGAATGAGCCTCATCGCACTGTTGAGTTCTTCAGATGTGGTTACCGGCACCCAGAGCGCCCTGGCCCCACTGGACCCGGCGATCCCCGATGTGAATCGCATCGGTGAAGCACTGTTCACTGATTACATCTATGCCTTTGAAATCACCGCTGTGTTGCTCACCATTGCCGTGGTTGGTGCTGTGATGCTGTCCCGGCAGAGCACAGAGACCCCATTGGATCTTGACGAATTCCCGGACGGAACCATGGCCGACAAGCTCGCGATTCGACTCGAGGAAGCCGCGGTCGCTGATTCAGGGGATGCTGACGGCCCTGACGCTGACGGCCCTGACGCCGATGGCCCTGACGCTGACGGTTCTGACGCCGACGGTTCTGACGCCGACGGTTCTGATGCCGAGGCCGTCACCGATGCCGGAGGAGATAGCTGATGGTTGAACTGACACAGACCTGGTACCTGGTGCTCGCCGCCCTGATATTCGCGATCGGTGCCACCGGCCTGGTGATACGACGAAACCCGCTCGTGATGTTCATGTGCGTGGAGTTGATGCTCAACGCCGTGAACCTGACCTTCGTCTCGTTCGGCAACATGCTCGACGACGTTGGCGGTCAGGTATTTGTGTTCTTCGTGCTGGTGGTGGCCGCGGCCGAGGTTGCGGTCGGTCTGGCACTCGTGGTGGCGATCACCCGGCGGCGGCAGGGCGCCACTGCTGATGACCTTTCCCTGATGAGAGGTTGAGCATGGAACTCGTCTGGCTGATACCTGCTCTCCCCCTTCTGGCCTTCCTGGTTCTGATCCCGTTCGGAAGGAAGCTGAGCGACCCCGGAGCCGGCTGGTTCGCAACCCTGATGGTGGGCGGGTCGTTTGCCGCATCGATCGTCGCGTACTCGGAGCTGATGAGCCGACCTGCAGATGACCGCGTGGTTCATCAGGTGCTTTTCAGCTGGATTCCGGCCGGCGACTTCTCGGTGGACATCGGATTCCTCGCCGATCCGGTGAGCATCACGATGGCCCTGTTCATCACCGGAATCGGCACCCTCATTCACATGTATTCGGTGGGATACATGAAGGGTGATCCGAAGTATTCGAAGTTCTTCACATACCTCAGCCTCTTCGTCGCTTCGATGCTGGTTCTGGTGCTTGCCGACAACCTCCTGCTGACCTTTCTCGGTTGGGAGGGTGTGGGTGCATGTTCCTACCTGCTGATCAGCTTCTGGTTCAACGAGGAGGCAAACGCCACGGCAGGCAAGAAAGCCTTCGTGACCAACCGAATCGGCGATTTCGGTTTCATGGTGGGCACCTTCCTCCTCTGGATGACCATCGGAACGATCAACTACGTCGATATCCCCGAACGTCTGGGTGGCATCACCGAACTGACGGCCACGGCGATCGTCCTTCTCTTCTTCCTGGGAGCCATCGGCAAGTCGGCACAGCTGCCATTGTTCGTCTGGTTGCCGGATGCCATGGCAGGCCCGACGCCGGTTTCGGCGCTGATCCACGCCGCCACGATGGTCACCTCCGGAATCTTCCTCCTCACCCGCCTTGAACCCTTGTTGTTCCAAGCTCCCATCGCCGGGGAAGTGATCGCATGGGTCGGCCTTGCCACCGCGCTGGTGGCGGCCCTGGCCGCCGTGGCCCAGAACGACATCAAGAAGGTCCTCGCATACTCCACGATCTCCCAACTGGGATACATGTTCCTTGCGCTTGGCAGCGGTGCGATCGTGGCCGGGATGTATCACATGATCACGCACGCCTTCTTCAAGGCCCTGTTGTTCCTCGGATCGGGCTCAATCATCAGATCCATGAGCCATGAACAGGACATGCGTCTTTATGGCCGATTGCGGAAGTATCTGCCGATCACGTCAATCACGTTCATTCTCGGCTGGCTGGCCATCGCCGGCATTCCGCCGTTTTCCGGATTCTGGTCCAAGGACGAAGTCCTGGCTGCTGCCTACAGCTCCGAAAATCTCGGCGTCCTCAAGTGGGGGATCGGCATCTTGGTGGCGCTTCTCACGGCCTTCTACATGACGCGGCTGGTGATCATGACGTTCTTCGGTCCGAAGGAGAACTGGCGTGACCCCGAGAAGCTGGAAGAGATCGGCGTCGCATCCAGCTTCGATGACTCCGACGAATCAGCGGATGCCGAGGCCCATCACCTCGAGCCGTCCCACACGCCGAAGGAATCGCCCTGGACGATGACCGTGCCCCTGGTCGTGTTGGCGACATTCGCAACGGTTGCCGGCATTCTCAACTTGCCCTTCGCCGATCGTTTCAAGTCGTTGGAGATCTGGCTCGAACCCGTTCTCACGCACAGCCACGAGGCCCCGGTGGCCACCACGCTTTTCATCCTCGCCGGAGTGGCGATCGTGGCAGCCGTGTTCGGGGTCATTGCCGCCTACTTCGTCTACCAGAAGCAGAAGATTCCGGCGGAACGGATTGAGAAGCCCGCACTCGTTCACGCCTTGTACATCAACGACACCTACGCCGAAGTTGTCGCAGGTCCGGGAACCGCTGCGTTCCAGGGAATCGCAGACTTCGACGCGGCCGCGGTTGACGGCGCAGTGAACGGGGTGGCCAAGGTCACCTCGGATGCCGGCAAGGGCCTGAAACCCCTCCAGAGCGGGCTTGTACGCACGTATGCGCTCACGTTGTCGGCCGGTGCGGTGCTCCTGCTCGGATTCGTCGTGATGAGGATGAGCTTCTGATGGGTATGTATTCGATCCTCGCAGCCGCGGCCTCAGGTGACACCGCCGCGGACACTTCCGGATATGCGGCAATCATTCCTGCACTGATACTCATCCCGCTCGTGGGTGCAGGCGTGATAGCCCTGATCCCGAGGCGCCGCGTGGAACTGTTCCGCGGGACCGCCCTCATCATCTCCACTGCAACCGCCGCTCTCGCCGTGTTCGCGATGGTGCAGTTCGACCGCCACGACGCCGGTTACCAGTTCGAGGTCAATCGCGACTGGATCTCCGACCTCGGCATCTCCTGGCACTTCGGAATTGACGGGATCTCACTGTTTCTGGTGGTTCTGACCGGCATCATCTTCCCGATCGCGATTCTGGCCACCAAGGCCGAACACGATCCGAAGCCGTATTACGCCTGGCTCATGGTGTTGATGGCCGGATCGATGGGAGTGTTCACCGCCCTCGACCTCGTGGTCTTCTTCGTCTTCTTCGAGATCGTGCTCGTGCCGATGTATTTCCTGATCGGGTTCTGGGGTCACGGTCAGCGGATCTACGCAGCAACCAAGTTCTTCCTCTACACGATGTTCGGTTCCGCGTTCATGCTGGTTGCGCTTGTTGCCCTGGCGGTTCTTCAGCAGAAAGCGGTGGGCGGGCCACTGACGTTCGACATTGTCGACATCACCAACAACCTGGCCGTGTCGACAAACGCGCAGCGGATGGTGTTCGTGGGATTCGCGATCGCATTCGCGGTGAAAGTGCCCCTGTTCCCGTTGCACACGTGGCTGCCGGATGCGCACACGAATGCACCCACCGCCGGTTCCGTGATCCTTGCCGCAGTGATGTTGAAGCTGGGTACCTACGGGTTCATCCGCCTCGGCGTTCAGATGCTTCCCGAACCCTCGGTCTGGGCCGCACCAGTGCTCATGACCCTTGGTGTGATCGGAATCATCTATGGCGCCATCGTTGCCACGATGCAGACGGACCTCAAACGCCTGGTGGCCTATTCCTCGGTGGCTCACCTCGGATTCGTGGTTCTCGGAATCTTCTCATTGACCGTTCAGGGCATCGAGGGTGGTGTGTTGATCATGGTCAACCACGGAATCATCACAGGCTCACTCTTCCTGCTCGTCGGAATGATCTACGAACGTCGCCACACCCGGGAGATATCGGAGCTTTCGGGATTGCAGAAGGTGGCCCCGATCATGGCCGGAGTATTCACGCTGGTGATGCTCGCCTCGGTCGGCCTTCCGGGCCTCAGTGGCTTCCCCGGTGAATTCCTTTCCCTGCTCGGCGCATTCGCAGGCGCTAGATGGTGGGGTGTGGTGGCCACCACAGGAGTGATCCTGGCGGCCCTGTACCTGCTGTGGGCCTACCAGCGGGTTTTCCACGGACCGACCACGGGCGAGAACTCCTCGATGAAGGACATGACCTCACCCGAGTTTCTGGTGATGCTGCCATTGTTGGCGCTGATCGTGTTCCTCGGAATCTTCCCCAAGCCGATGCTCGACCGGATCGAACCGTCGGTCGAGGCAATCATCCAGCACGTGGAGGTCAGCGTTGAGGGATTCACCTCGGCCGAACCTGAGACAGATCCGGTGGCGACCGATCACGGCGACTCCGAAGATCAGGGCGAGGAGGGCGAGCACTGATGATTGAGCTTCTCGCGCAGACGTCGGGCGAACTCGGCGACGGCAATTTCTCGTACTCGGTCAGTTGGTCCGCAATTGCGCCGGCCCTCATCCTGATGCTTGGCGGCATCTTGTTGCTGATGATCGTCTCGGTGTTCCGGGGCAAGTTGAGCACGGGATTCTTCACCGCATGGACCGTGATCGTGGCCGGAGGCGCGATAGCCGCCGCTGTTCCGCTCTGGCATGACGTGCAGGAAGACGGCGCCCGATCCGAGATGGCCGGTTCGGTGGGCCTGGACGGTTTCTCGCTGTTCGTCACCGGAGTCATCTGCATCTCGGTGATCTTCGCCGCACTGTTCCTCGACGGGTACTTGCGCAGGGAGAAACTGGAAGGCCCGGAGTGGTACGTCCTGCTGCTGCTTTCGGCGGCCGGAGGCGTCACGATGGCTTCGGCCAATGACCTTCTCGTGCTCTTTGTCGGTCTCGAAATCCTCTCGATCGCTGTCTACATCCTGGCTGCGATGCACGGCCGGCGAGTCAGCTCACAGGAAGCGGGCCTCAAGTACTTCGTGTTGGGTGCGTTTTCCTCCGCGTTCCTGCTGTACGGAATTGCCTTCGTTTACGGCGGCACCGGCACTACCAACCTGGTCGGCATCAACATCTTTCTTGCCGACAACGTGATCACGCAGAACGGTCTCCTTCTGGCGGGCCTGGCGCTGCTTCTGGTGGGATTCGGGTTCAAGATAGCGGCCGTTCCATTCCACCTCTGGACCCCGGACGTGTACCAGGGTGCCCCGACGCCCATCGTGACCTTCATGGCCGGAGGAGTGAAAGTTGCGGCGTTCGCCGGCATGATCCGGGTGTTCGTGGTCACCTTCGGGCCGACCTACGTGAACGAGTGGCGGCCAATGGTCTACGCCCTGGCCGTTCTCAGCCTCATCGTGGGTGCCCTCATGGCGATCGTTCAGACCAACGTGAAACGCATGTTGGCTTTCTCCTCGATCAGTCACGCCGGGTTCATCCTGTTGGGTGTGCTCGCATCCTCGGATCAGGGAACGGCAGCCGCCCTGTTCTATCTGCTCGTGTACACGTTCATGGTGGCAGGCAGTTTCGGCGTTGCGACACTGATCGGCCGTACCGGCGATGGGCGTCAGGACCTCGAGGACTACCGAGGGCTGGGGCGCAGTCGACCCGCGTTGGCATTGACATTCACCGTATTCCTGCTGGCTCAGGCGGGTGTTCCCCTGACCGGCGGATTCATTGCCAAGCTCTATGTCATTGGTGCCGTCGTGGAATCGGGAATGTATGTCCTCGCCGTGATCGCCATGCTCTCAGCGGTGATCTCGGCGTATCTCTATCTGCGGATCGTGGTTTCGATGTACTTCGAGGCTTCGACCGACTCAGCCGATTCCGAAGAGCCGGCTGAATTGTCCGGACCTCCCGTACGGATACCGAAGTTGGCGGGCCTTGCCCTTGGTCTGGCGCTCGTGGCCGTATTGGCGTTGGGGATCGTGCCCGGACCGGCCACACGCGTAGCCGGTGATGCCACGGCAGAACTTGTGCCAGAGCTTGAGGTCCCTCAGTAAGGGTCGAAGCGCAGCAGAAGAACTACAGGCTACAAGCGGTGTCCGACGTTGTTCCGGGAACCTGTGAACCGGGGACCTTCGTTTGCGGGTTTTCCTCCATCCGCCGCAGAGACGTAGGATCCGGCGGGAGATATTCCGAGATCTCACTCAGCCACGAACGAACTCAGCAGGTGCGGAGGCAACGGTGTCAGAAGAAGAATCCGGCAGCGGATCCGAAGAGG
>JAUXGW010000055.1 GCA_030621865.1 Actinomycetes bacterium | reverse complement strand
GGACTCGTGAAGCGCAACCGCTCGAAGCGGCCACCGCCGCGAAGCCCCGGATACCCCGGAGCGGTTCTGCCGCCGACTCCACGACCACCTGAGGTCCCGGCCGGTCCGCCACCCGGGGGGAATCCGCCGGGCCAACCCAGACCTCCCTATCAATCAGATTGGCAACCACCAACCTGAGCGGTGCCGACCTCAGTCGGCGAAAGGATCGGAGCCGTGCTTGCGGGACGCGGTCTCGATTACCTCGTATGGATACTGCTGGCTGGGTGGGTAGAGGTCGGCGTCGGTTTCGACACCTTCGGCATAGAACTGTGCGGCCCACTTGCGGAACTTTGTGAATGGACCGTCGGTGTCGGCCAGTGCCGGTCTCGGTATGTACGCCTTGTTGTTCCAGATGGGAGCGTCTTCGCGCACCTGCTTGTGGATCTCGTCCACGAATGCTTCACCCACGGTGGAGTCCAGCTCGGCGTCACCCATGCTGCGAACGGTGAAGGTGAAGCGCATCTCGCACCTGTTCTCGTCCACTGGCGTGTTGCAGCCCATCAGGACGGTGTCCACGATTCCACCGAAGTGCACAACCGAGAATCCGGGGCCGTACGAGTCGGCGTTGATGTAGCCGTCCACGATGCCTCGCGGGGTTGGGAACTTCTGGATGGACTTCATCCGGGCAACCGGGCCATCGGCGTCGTAGCTGACGAGTTCAGGCACCTCTTCGGTGTGATGTACGTAGCGGAAGTGAGCAGAGTCAACGCCGTTTTCGGCCAGATCCTGCCACGGAGCCTCGATCTCGTAGTCGCGGGTGATCACGTCGGTGAAGTCGGGGTCGTTGAACTCTGGAACCTCGGGAATGTCCCACATCGGTTCCTCACCGTCCGGGTGATACCACGCCATGATGAGACCATTGCGCTCCTCGACCGGGAAGGACTCGACGCAGGCCTTCTTGTTGATGCGGGTTGAGTAGGGAATCAGCGAGTTCTTGCCGTCCGCGGTGAAGCGCCAGCCGTGGAAGGGGCAGACCAGTTCTTCACCCGTCACGGCCCCGCCGAAGCCGAGGTGAGCGCCGAGGTGAGGACAGAATGCCGAGTTCAGGCTCGCGACACCCTTGTCATCGCGCCAAAGGACCAGGTGTTTGCCGAAGTACTCCAGCGGCTGGATCTCCCCGGGTTTCAGTTCGTCCTGCCAGCCAATCTGGAACCAGCCGAATGGAATGGGGAATGGCGAGCGTTTGCTGCTTGTGACGGTCACTTCCGGACCTCCGTCGAGAAAAGTAGAACCTGTTGCACTTTACCATCGGGCACTCAGGCAGCAGCATCCGGTGTGCCCGAGGAGCATTCGTCAGCGAAGGCGTTTTCGCCGCGTTCGAACTGCGCAATTATCATGGGGCGATCAAGACCCGCCTGCTCAGAACGATTCTCGTGTTCACCGCGTTTGTGTTCTTCCTCGGTGCCTGCACCTCCGACGAGGAATTCTGTCAACTGTCGGAACAGATGGACGAGGCCAACGATTCCCTGGACGAAGACGATCCGGAGGCAATCGCAGCCGCAGCCGACCAGATGGAACTGCTCGCGGAAACAGCTCCGCCCGCAATCAGGGCCGACATGTTGGTGTTGGTGGAGGTATTCAACGAGATCGCGGAGGTTTCTGTGACCGACATGGGCGCTGACACGTCCGGGTCCGAAGAAGCCATGGAGTCCTTCAGTGAGGTCATGACGCTGATGATGAGTCCGGAAGTCATTGCAGCCGGCGAGAGCATCGAGGCCTACTTGACCGACGTCTGCGGTATGGAACGAAACGCCGCTGATGAGTGAGAACACACCGCCGGGTGATTCAGGCAGCCGCGCCGATGATGCCGACGGGATTCCACAGAGACCGTTCGAGGCTCCCGACGGTTCCACCGCCATCTTCCTGATCCGCCATGGAGCCACCCAACCGGCGCGTGTCGGCGAACCCTTTCCAGCCAAGGACGGACACGGTGATCCGGATCTGGCTCCGGAGGGCCACGTTCAGGCGACCCATGTCGGCCGCCGCCTCGCGGCAGAGCATTCTGCGAAACCTTTTGATGCCCTGTACGTCACGAGCTTGATTCGGACCCATCAGACCGCCGCGCCGTTCATGGCCGCGAGTGGCCTCACGCCCAGGGTGGAGCCCGGCCTGCGTGAGGTTCATCTCGGGGATTACGAGGGCGGCTTGTTGAGGATCAAGGGTGCCGAAGGTGATCCCACCGTGGCCGAGGTCTATCGCCAGGAGCGCTGGGATGTCATTCCGGGGGCGGAACCATGGGACGAATTCCAGGGGCGCTGTGTGGAAGCCGTTGAGCGAATTCGGGCGGAACATGCCGGCGGTCGGGTGATCGCGGTGGTGCACGGCGGAGTGATAGCTGCGGTGCTGTCACATGTGGCGCAGTCCAGGCGCTTCGCTTTCGTGAGCGCCGACAACACCTCCGTGAACGAGATCGTGTACGTGAACGACCCGGTGGATCGCTGGATACTTCGCAGGTTCAACGACACGACCCATCTGGACATCTGAGGGACTCAGGTCTGGATTCGCGCTCAGGTCTGGATGACTGATCCCGCACGGGAAGTGATGGCCACGCTTCGTCGATTCTCGCGGATGAAGTTCTTCTCGACGCCCGAAGTGACGAACCCGAACGACAGGCCGGAAACGGGATCAGCCCATGAAATCTGGCCGGCCGCTCCGCCGTGTCCGAAGGTGCGAGGTGAGTTTGTGTGACCCATTCCCCGCAGATGCGCATTGCCGTCGTCGCCTCCGAGTATCAGGCCGAGTGTGCGGTTGGCCGGGATCTGTTTGAGTGGATCCGGGAGGATGCAGCGGACGTTCTGCGTGCCGTCCGCCAAGACCTCCGGGTCCCAGATTTCATCCGGATTGTGCAGGAAACCCTGATACAGCATTGCCAGGGAGGCCGCCGTGGCGATGCCTCCGCCTCCGGGAACGCCGACCTCCCGAGCTGATGGTTCGTTGAATCCCAACAGGATTTCGGGAGTCACTTCACCCAGATCCACGTTCGGGATACCGAAGACCTCTTCGATCTCCGCAGCGGTGGGTACCGCTCCGACCAGTTTGAGTTCGGCAACTTCGCCGACTTCTCCGGCCGGAGATCCCAGCGTGAATTCGTTGAGTCCGAGCGGAATCAACATCCGGTCCCGCACCACGTCGCGGTAGTCGCGCCCTTCGATGACCTCGATCATCTCTGCCACCACCCAATGGGCTGAGGTGGCGTGGTACTCGAAGCGCTCGCCAATGTCCCACTGAAGGTTCCAGCGGCCGAATTGCTGGAGGCGGGCCTCGCGGGTGTCCCACCTGGGAGGTGCCAAGGGAGCATATGGGAACCCGCCGGTGTGGGTGAGCAGGTGCTCCAGTGTCATGCCGTCGGCAGCGGTGAAGCTCGGAACCAGGTCGGTGACCGCTGTACTGGAGGACAACGAACCCTCGCCGATCAACTGCCAGACGACTCCGGCGATCAAGGCCTTGGTGCAGGAGTAGACGTTGAATCGAGTGTCGTCGGTTGCGTCGGCGAAGTTCTCCGAGTGGATCAATTCACCGTTCAGAGCCAGAGCCATCTGGCCCGCCGGAATTCGTCCATCGTCAACCTCGCGCTGGATTCGCTCACTCAGTGCCTGGATGGCCCCTTGGTCAACGTTTGGTGAATCGCCCATGTGGCGACGGTAGCGGTTGGGGTCAGTGGTGGGCTTTCGGAACGAGATGTCGCTGCCGACCACCTGGAGCGTCTGGGCACTCGGGCTCATTTACCGCGAACGTCGGACGCTCACCATATGTGGTTGGTGGATCACGACCCGTGTCGGGTGAAGGGGATTCGGAACAAAACCCGAGAATTTCCTCATATTCGAGTAACCACTCCGGGTCGAGTTGGTCTAACTTCAGTGCCGGCTGAGTTTATGAGGGAGTCATCATGTTTGCGGATTCGGGCTCGATCGCAGAAGCGATCGCATCAGGACGGACGTCGGCGTATCTGACCTACTCGGGGCAAGATCCCGATTGGGCGGAGGGTTTGAGCCGAACATTGGAGGGCAGGCCGGCGTTGCGCGATTGGTGCGCGGCCGTGCTCATGGAACTCTCGGAGATGTTGGTGGCAGAGCCGACGTTGCTTCCGGAGATGGCCACGGCAGGCATTGAGCCCTCCGAGTGGCTCGAAGACTTCGAGGAGCGCTGGACCAGAGGCCAACGAAGCAACGGCAGCCTTTGCCTGATGGGCTCAGCCCTTGCTCACTTTGCTGCCACGCTGTCGCTGGTGGACGAGGTCGGCGACCTCATCACGCCGGCCAGCGGCGTGGCCGGCCACAGCGGCGGTCTGCTCAGTGCCTGGATCGTTGCGCGGTATGGCACGGAGATCCCTCCCCGCGCTGCCGCCGAAGCCATGGCGGCGATGGGTCTGCTCGGCGCTGAAGCCCAGAAGCATCCGGAGTCGGTTCCCGTTCGCAGCCTCGACGCAGTGTTCGCCGGCGAGAACGTGCCCACACCCATGCTCTCTGTTGCGGGTCTCACCGAACCCCGGCTGGTGGAGGAACTCGAACTACTGCATACCAACACCGTCCGCATCAACACCGTCCGCATCACGCTTCAGAACTCCTTCGACCGTTTTGTCCTTTCGGGTCGGCCAGAAGAACTCGCAAATCTGGCTGAGGACCTTGCCGACGTTGACGGAGTCCAATGTGAATTCCTGCCCAGCACCGTCGGATACCACCACGAATGGTTGAAGCCGAACGCAATCGACATGGTGGCCACGCTCAACCGCGCGGGGATCTCCTTCGAGGGTGATTTGCGGATCCCCCTGATCGATCCCCGCGACAGCACTCGTCACCAAGGCGGCGATCTCACGGTTCGCATCACGGAATCCATGAGCTGCAACCCGGTGCGTTGGGCCGACTTCGTGAACGCCACTGTCGGTGCCGGCGACGTTGTGATCGATGTCGGGCCTTCTGCTGTGGTCGGCATCCTGTCGCGCCGAGCCCTTCGGGGAAGTGGCGCCACTGTCGTACTCGCCGGTACACCGGAAGGTCTGGAGTCCCTGCGCCGCGAGGATCGTTCTGCCGAACCGCTCCTGGACTTTCGCGATTTCCTCCCCGTGGCCGACGAGACTTCACCCCGGCGCATCTCCACCAGGCACAGCCGCCTGACGGGTCGTTCGGCGTTCGTCCTCGCAGGGATGACTCCTTCCACGAGTGACGCGGAGATAGTCGCAGCAGCTGCAAACGCCGGAAATGTCGCTGAACTGGCAGGTGGTGGCCAGGTGAGTCCCGACATCTTCTCCGAACGCGTCGCTGAACTATCCGAGCGGTTGACGGGTGGACACGAGGTCGTTTTCAACGCTCTGTACCTGGATCCCTACCTGTGGGGAATGCAACTGGGGAAGGATCGCCTGGTCCAGCGCGCCCGCGCAGCCGGCGCCCCGATCAACGGCGTGACAATTTCGGCCGGTGTGCCCGACACCGACGAGGCACTCCAGCTTCTCGACGACCTGAATGACCTCGGCATCTGGCTGAATGCGTTCAAGCCGGGCACCCGGGCACAGGTGAAGTCGGTTCTCGAAATCGCCTCCAGGACCGAGCACAACATCTGGGTTCACCTCGAAGGCGGCCGCGCCGGTGGTCACCACTCCTGGGTCGACCTCGAGGAGTTGCTGTTCTCCAGCTACAACGATTTCCGCTCCCACGACAACGTGATCCTCTGTGTTGGCGGCGGAATTGGTTCCGCCGGTCGTGCCGCTGAGTTCCTTGGCGGTGAGTGGGCCCTGAAACACGGCGCCCACCCAATGCCCGTTGACGCGATCCTCGTTGGCACCGCGGCAATGGCAACAGCGGAGTCCACCGCATCGGATTCTGTGAAGCAGTTGCTCGCTCAGGCTCCGGGGACTGATGCTGTGGTGGCCTCCGGGGAAATCAGGGGCGGAGTCACCTCAGGTCGCTCCGGACTCAATGCTGACATTCACTATCTCGACAACACCGCGTCCCGCGTGGCCACCCTTCTGGGTGACCTGGCAGGTGATGCGGATGCCATCGCGGAGCGTCACGACGAGATCGCCGATGCTCTGGACAAGACGGCCAAGCCCTGGTTCGGGCCACTTGCCGAAATGACCTATCTCGATGTGGCCGAGCGGTTTGTGGAACTCACCGCCCTCGGGGAGAACGGCCGGTACGAGGATGGGCTGTGGCTCGATGTCACCCACCGAAATCGGTTCTTCGATCTGCTTCAACGCTTCGAAGCGCGCTGTGTGCCACAGGACGAGGGCACGTTCACATCAGCGTTCGAGGACTCCGCAGCGCTGGATGACCCGGCGAAGGCCGTGGCGATTCTCGCGGAGCGTTTGCCCGTTGCCTCTGTGGCGAAACTTCTTGCCGAGGATGTGGCCTACTTCATCGACACTTGCGACCGTCCCGGCAAGCCCGTTCCCTTCGTGGCGGTGATCGATTCCGAGGTGCGCCGCCGATACCTGTCTGATTCGCTGTGGCAGTCACACAGTGATCGCTGGGACGCAGATGAGGTCCTCATCATTCCGGGATCCGCTGCGGTGGCCGGAATCGAGACTGCAGATGAACCCGTCGCGGACCTCCTCGACCGGTTCGAGGTTGGCGCAGCGGACAGTCTGCCTGACTGCGGAGCAGTCCCCGTTGACGGGATTGCCCCGGTTGCTTCGGCTGTTGAACACCTCATCGGGCTCCCCTCGATGCGTTGGGGCGGATCAATGCTGCCGTCGCCAGTGCTTGCCGCCGCCGGCGGCGCCGGGTGGGAAGTCGTTGCCGATGGTTCCGAAGTCGTGGCCACACTTTCCGCTGGTTCGGAGAGCGCAGTGTTGAGAGGCCCGAACGCCCCGCTCGGACGAGTGGATGTCGAGTTCCGTTGGCCGGCCGCCAGGAACGCTGCGGGTGACGGGGAGTTCCGTTTCGCCGTCGACGTGAGCGAAGACGCCGGTGTCGTCTTCGCCGAGATGAACCGCGACAGCCTCACGGCGGCCCAGGCTCAGATCCTCGGGATGCTCACCTCCGGGGCCGAGTCAGTGGCGGCCGAAGCTGTACAGACTTCGTTGGGTGGGGAATCACCGTCAATGGCCGCCCTGTGGCCGTCGGTGTTCGCAGCACTGGGGGATGCCGGTGTTTCCGACGGCCTTCTTCGCCTGGTGCACCTGCGCCATGTAATGACGATGCATCCTTCCGATTCCCCGGTCGACGGCTGCGAGATCTCCGAAGACGTCAACGGTCCGGCCGGTCGACTGATTCGCACGTCCGCTTCGGCTACCGGAGTGACCAGCGAGGACACATTCCTCATCAGGAGTGCGGCTCCGACGGGCGCCCCGATCGAGCCGACAGCGGCAGTTCCAGAAGGCTGGAAAGAAACACCACTTCATCACATCGGCACCGCAACCCAGCATGCACCTCGCCATCCTGAGGTGTTCGCTGAACTCTCGGGAGACTTCAATCCGATTCACCGCAGTGATCTGGTTGCCAGAATGGCCGGACTCCCGGGTCGCATCGCACACGGGATGTGGACTTCTCACGTTGCCCAGCAATTTCTGGTCGCTGAACTGGGCGGCGACGAAAGCCTCCTGAAGTCCTGGGAGATCGACTTCCTCGGCATCGTCGAACCGGCGGCCAGGCTCAAACTGGTTGCGGAGCGCGTGGCCATCCGTGATGGCGAACGTCGGGTGGAGGTCCGCGTGGAGGTTGATGGGGTTCCGGTGGCCGTGGCGCATGCAACCGTGGCTGCACCCAGAACCGCATACGTCTTCCCCGGTCAGGGCATCCAGGCCCAGGGCATGGGCCTCGACGGCATGGAGCGGTGTCCTGCGGCCAAGGCCATCTGGGGTCAGGCCGACGACTTCTGCCGATCCGAGATCGGATTCTCGGTGATCGATGTTGTCCGGGACAATCCGAAGTTGCTCGAAGTGAGGGGAGAAACTTTCCGACATCCCGGCGGGGTCCTGAACCTCACCCAGTTCACCCAGGTCGCCATGGCCACACTGGCTGCGGCCCAGACCGCTGAACTCCATGAGGCGGGTGCCCTGGTGGAAGGGGCCTTCCTTGCCGGTCACTCAGTTGGCGAATACAACGCCCTTGCGGCGTCGGCGGGAGTCCTGCCACTCGTTGCGGTGCTCGGCATCGTGTGGGCTCGCGGTACAGCGATGCACAATCTGGTGGAGCGTGACGCCACGGGTGCGTCCAACTACCGACTCGGAGTGGTGAGGCCGCACCTGGCCGGCCTCGACGCCGAAGATGCCAAAGCCCTGGTGAATCAGGTCGCAGAGGACACCGGTGAACTCTGTGAGATCGTCAATCACAACCTGCGTGGCCGGCAGTATGCCGTGGCCGGCACCGTCAACTCACTCGAAAGGTTGAGCGACGCACTGGGGGAAGGAACGCAACCCGGACGCGATCCCTTCCTGCTGGTTCCGGGAATCGACGTTCCGTTCCACTCGCGGGCCCTCGAACCCGGTGTGCCGGAGTTCAAGAGGCATCTCGACGATGCTCTTCCGCCAGAGGTTGACCCGGAGTCGCTGGTTGGCCGTTATGTGCCGAACCTGCATCCAGAACCCTTCAGTTTGGATCGTTCCTATGTGGAGGCAGTGTCCGCGCTGTGCGGAGAAGGCTCTCTCGCCCATGTCCTCGAGGACTGGGACGCAGCGGCCGCCAACCCGCCGAGGCTGGCGCGGGAATTGCTGGTGGAGATCCTGGCGTGGCAGTTCGCTTCGCCGGTCCGCTGGATTGAATCCACTGAGGTTCTTCTGACCCCGCGTGAGCGTGGCGGTCTTGGAGTGGAGCGAGTTGTCGAAATCGGGCTCGGTTCTGCGCCGACACTGACCGGTCTCACCAAGGCTGCAGTGGCCGCGGAGGATTTCGGCCCGGTTGAGGTCCTCAATCTCGAGATCGACGCGGACGTGGTGTTCTGCCAGACCTCGGAAGCGCCGCCGGCAGAGGTTCCGGTGGTCACCCAGGACGAGCCGGACGATGATCCCGCTGAGGAGGATTGGGATGGTGATGCACCTCCTCCGGCCACGAAGGCCGCTGCTGCGGTGGTCGCAGCACCGAGCACCGCTTCGGCCCAGGACGTCGCCGACCTGGCGGTCGGGATGCCGGAGGCCGTGGAGGCCCTGCTGGCCCACATCACGGGCATGCGGGTGGATCAACTCGCAGACGACTCCATTGACGATCTGGTGGATGGTGCATCTTCGCGGCGCAACCAGGTTCTCATGGACATGGGCCGCGAATTCGGCCTCGGAAGTGTCGATGGTGCACACGAGGTGAGCCGGACCGAACTGTCAACGAAGTTGGGTGAGCTGGCTCGCAGCTATTCGTTCCCGGGACCCGTGCTGGCCTCCGCTGTGTCGTCGGGTGTCACCTCCGTTCTCGGCCCGGTGGGAGGCGGCGACGGAACTGTTGCAGAGCACCTGTCGGCTGCCTGGAGCCTTGGCCCGGGTTGGGTCAATCGTGTTCGCATCGAGTTGGCTCTCGCCGGCCGTGGGGACGCAAGCCGTCGCGGCGGTGCGTTGCGGATGCTGAGCACTTCCGGTTCCGCTCCGGACCTGATCGACGAGGCGCTGGCAGCCGTTGCCGAACGTGCGGGTGTGTCCCTCGCGAAGCCTGTCGAGGCGGCTGGAGGCACTGTGGATTCAGCCGAGCTGACCGAGTTGGCTGCGAGAGTGGATGCAGCCTTTGCCGAAGCTGCCGGCGCAGCTTCGGCAGCGTTGCACGACGGAGAAACCCCGCAGGCTTCCCACTCTGGTGACCCGGACGCTTCGAGCGCGGCTGAACGTCTTGCGCTGCTCGATTCAGAACACGGCGCTGGTCGTGCTGATGCCGTGGCGCCAGTGTTCGATGTGGATCAGATCCGCCTGTTCGATTCTGGTCCCGCGTGGGCTCGTGCCGATCTGGATCACCTGTACTCAGGATTGCTCTCGGACACGATTGACCCGGTTGACCGCAAGGAGATGGTCGATCGACTTCGACAGTTTGCCGGCGTGGATGAACGAGTGGACGCAGGAATCGCCTGGTACCTCACCAAGGCGGATGCAGAAATCGCGGACGTGTTCACCGAGATCGCTGCCGGTTCCGGCCAGGATCAGATCGCATGGGCCGACAAACTCGCCGGCCGTACGGTTCTCCTGAGCGGCGCCTCACCCGGATCCATTGCCGAAGCGGCAGCCTGCCGCCTCCTGGCCAGCGGAGCCACCGTGATTCTGGTGACGAGTTCCCTCAGCTCCAGGCGCCGGCGTCATGTGCGCAATCTGGAGCGCAGATTCGCAGCCCCGGGTGCCCGGGTGTTCCTGGTCGGCGCGAATCTCGCTTCGTTCACTGACATCGACCGTCTGGTCGGCTGGTTCGACACTCCGGCTGAAGTTGACGCACAACCGAGACCGGGTCTGCCCGATGTGGTGTTGCCGTTTGCGGCCCCGCCCGTCCTCGGAGACGCCGCCGACACCGGTCCGACTGCTGAAATCGAGCTGCGCGTCCTTCTGCTCGGTGTGGAGCGACTTGTTGGCAAGTTGGCGGAGGCGGCCGGCACACGTCGCGACGGCAGCACGGTCACAGCAGTTCTGCCGATGTCGCCGAACCACGGAACCTTCGGTGGTGACGGCGCATACGGAACCGCCAAGGCAGGTCTCGAGG
Source organism: Actinomycetes bacterium (assembly GCA_030621865.1). Lineage (GTDB taxonomy): Bacteria > Actinomycetota > Acidimicrobiia > Acidimicrobiales > Microtrichaceae > JAHRAZ01. The sequence goes on along the minus strand of JAUXGW010000055.1, from coordinate 2,499 downwards.
TTCTCGATGCCCGCAGCAAGTCCGAGCACAAACGTTGGGGTCGGTACTGTCGCATCATCGGTGCCGAAATCGGCTGGGTCCGTGGTACCGGACTCATGGAGGCCAACGACGACTTCGTGCCGATTGTCGAACAACGACTTGATGTTCGTACGTTCTCGGCCGCCGAGATGGGTGACGAGATTGCCGCACTCTGCGCCGACGGTGATCGAAGCGGACGCGTCGACCTCACAGGTGGAATGGGTGATCTGAAGGATCCCGGGGCGCTTTCGAAACTCCTTCGTTCGGCTGTTGGCGGCAACGGTGGGCCAGAGAATCATGTGCCAGAGGAAGATGTTACGGGGGGAGCGGAGCCTGACCGGGTGACTCTGAACGCGCTCGTGTCACCGGTCAACCGGCCGGTGGCAGACCTGGCGGAGGAATGGCCGGCACAGCCTCAGCTGGCCGCCGACGACATGATCGTGATCTGCGGCACTGCGGAGATCGGGCCATGGGGTACATCCGGCACTCGCTCAGCGGTGGAACGCAGCGGAAGGTTGGATGCCGCTTCGGTGGCGGAACTGGCTATCGGTTGTGGCCTCGTTGAGTGGAAGTCCAGTGGATCCAGCGGCGAGTACGTCGATTCCTCCACAGAGGATGTGGTGGCCTCCGAGGACCTTGTCGAGCGCTATCGCTCCGACGTCGAGCAGCGTTGCGGGATCCGCATCAGCACCGAGGGCACCTATGGGTTGGACACGGAGATCTTCTCTGGTGCAGCAGTCACCCTCGATCTGCCGGATGAGGATCAAGCCAGCGGAGTCCTCGCTGCGGTTCCCGGTTCCACCCTGGACAACAGCGACGGCAAATGGAGCGTGACTCTGCCCAAGGGCAGTCCGATCCGTGTGCCGCAGATCCAGGATCTTCCGCGTGGTGTCACTGCTGCGATTCCCGAAGGAATGAGCCCGGAGGCCCTGGGCCTGCCGGTTGAGATTGCGTCCGCCGTGGATCCTTTGGCTGCTTGGTCGATGTTGATCACAGCGGAAGCGTTCCGCGATGCCGGCACCGATCCCGAGGAAGTGCTGGGTGAGGTGCATCCATCTCGACTGGGCAGCACTCAGGGAACCGGCATGGGTGGAATGCAGAGCCTTCGTGCCATGTACATGGATCCGCTCCGTGGAGTGGCACACGCCAACGACATGCTTCAGGAGGCGCTCGGAAACGTGCCCGCAGCGCACGCGATGCAGTCATACGTAGGCGGCTACGGGCCCATGGTCCATCCGGTGGCTGCCTGTGCGACAGCGGCGGTGAGCCTCGAGGCGGCAGTCGACCTGATCAGTGTCGGCAAAGCTGACGTGATCATCGGTGGTGGAATCGACGATCTCGGTCCCGAGGGCATCATCGGCTTTGCCGACATGGCTGCCACGGCTTCAAGCGAAGAGATGCTCGCTGCCGGTTTCGACCCGTCCGAGTTGTCCCGTCCGGGTGACCGTTCCCGGGCCGGGTTCGTCGAAAGCCAGGGCGGCGGCGCCATGGTGATCTGCCGCGGTTCCATTGCCCGCAAGCTGGGTCTGCCAGTGAAGGCCGTCGTCGGATTGGCCCGCAGCTACTCCGATGGTGTTCAGACATCAATCCCGGCGCCCGGACTTGGTCTGCTGTGCGTCGGGATGGGTGCCGGGGAATCTCCCCTGGCCCAGGCCCTGGCCGACCATGGCCTTGGTGCTGATGACATCGCCGCGGTGTCCAAACACGACACGTCCACGAGAGCCAATGATCCCAACGAGGCGGAAATCCATGAGACCCTGCAACGCCAGATCGGGCGAACCCCCGGCAATCCGCTTCGGGTGATTTCGCAGAAACACCTGACCGGTCACCCCAAGGGTGGTGCTGCGGCCTGGCAGATTGCCGGTCTCTGCGACCTGTTCTCCACCGGGATTGTCCCCGGCAACGCGAACCTGGATTGTGTGGATCCAGATATGGAGCGCGATTGGCTGACGGTTGACGACCGTCCGCTGCAACTTGCCGAAACACCAAAGGCAGCGCTGCTCACAAGTCTCGGATTCGGGCATGTGTCAGCAGCTGTGCTTCTGATCCATCCGGCCGCATTCTCCGCCGCTCTGGAGCCACCTGAACGCGAACGGTATCTCGCGGAGGTTGCCCGTCGCACCGAGGTTTCCGACCATCAACGACGTTGGGACGCCTTCGGTGGCGGTCCTGCGTATCAACGGCGTAAAGCCAGGCGTTTGGAAGGCGAGGGACACGCCGAACAACGTCGCAGCGAGGTGGAGATCCTGACCGGCCCGACTGCCCGTCTCGTTGATGGTGTCTATGCATCGAACTCCGGTGCGAAAGGGAGTGCCTGATGTCTGTTCTGGGAGTGGGCATCGACCTTGTCGAGGTGGACTCGTTCTCCAGGCAGCTGTCGCTGCCCGGCACGACTTTTCCCGACGGAACCTTCACGCCGCAGGAGTTGGCCGCCGCAGAAGAGGCTGCACGCTCAGCTCATTGCTACAGCTCGGCTCGTTC
>JAUXGW010000139.1 GCA_030621865.1 Actinomycetes bacterium | reverse complement strand
TCGTTACCCGAAGGTCGTGATCCGCAAGAGCGGTATCCCCGAAGAACGATATCCCCGCCTCGATCGGAGCGGGCACGGGATGTGTCGGCATCGAGCACTCCGATTGAACCCGGGTCCCGGCATCGAACAACGGATCAACACCAAATCCTGAGGTACCTGACACGCGTGTCAGATAAGCTCCCAAGCCGTGACACCTGAGCTGGACCTGACCGGTCGTCCCATTGCCCTCCGAGACGTGGATCTCGACACCTTCTTCCGCCCGAAGCGGATCGTGGCGATCGGAGCGTCCGACACCCGCCGCCCGAACGACTCCATGTGGCGCAAGATCCGCTCGTGGGGCGAGAAGTTCGGCGCTGAGGTGATACCCGTCAATCCCAACCGCGAGACGGTCGACGGGGTGCGTTGTTACCCATCCGTGCTGGACGTGCCGGGCGAGATCGACCTGGCCGTGATCCTCGTGGGGGCAGCGGTGGACATGTTCGAGACCGCCCTCGCGAAGAACCCGAAGTTCGCCGTGATATTTGCTGCCGGGTTCTCCGAACTCGGTGCTGAAGGAGAAGCCGAGGAACAACGGCTGATCGACCTGATCGAATCCGGGGAGACCCACCTGCTGGGCCCCAACACCAACCTGAATGCCTTCGAAGACTTCCGGGACGATTTGCCGGGCAAACGTCTGGCCCTCATCACACAATCTGGGCATCAGGGCAGACCGGTGTTCCAATCCCAGCAACTTGGCATCGCCATGAGCCATTGGGCACCGGCCGGCAACGAGGCCGATCTGGAGTTTGCAGACTTCGCCCGCTACTTCGCCGACCTCGAGACCACCGGTGCCATTGCCGCGTACATCGAGGGATTCAAGAACGGTCGCACGATGATGCTCGCCGCGGACCACGCCGCCAGCAAGAAGGTGCCGCTTGTTTGCGTGAAGATCGGACGCACCGACGAAGGCCAGTCGATGGCAAAGAGCCATACCGGGCACCTGACCGGCTCCGACCGCGTCATAAGCGATGTGTTCCGCCAGTTCGGCGTGGTTCGAGTGGACGGACTGGATGAACTGACCGATACCAGCGCAATGTTCTGCCGAACGACCGCTCCTCCGGCTGGGCGCGCATCCGAGCGGCGGGTCTGCGTCTACGCGATTTCCGGTGGCACCGGAGCCCACATGGCGGATCTCGTCGCCGATGCAGGCATGTCGCTGCCTGACCTCGCTCCGAAGACGCAGCGGACGCTGCGCAAACACATACCCGGATACCTGAGGGTGTCGAATCCGGTGGACTCGGGCGGACCGCCGAGTTCCGATGACCGCGGCATCGAAATACTGCGGGCAATCGCGAAGGACCCGAACATCGATCTGGTGATCATCCCGATCACCGGTGCGCTGGCAAGCCTGTCGGTGCCCTTCACGCGCGACATCGCAATCGTCGCAAAGGAGACCGACAAACCGATCTTCGTGGTCTGGGGTTCCCCCACTTGGGACGACGTGTACGAAAACACACTCCTGCCGGCCCAGATCCCCGTGTTCCGCACCTTCAACAACTGTGTGAACAGTGCCAAGGCGTTCTTCGACTTCCACGAGTTCGCCGAACGGTACAAGAGCCCATTCACCAAAGTTGCGAAGAAACCTTCGAAAGTGAAGGCAAGTGTCTCCTCCCTGATGGAGGGTTCGGGTGCGCTCGCCGAACATGAATCGAAGGCGGTGCTCTCCGCTTACGGGATTCCGGTGACGCGCGACATCCTGTGCACATCCGGCACCGAAGCGGTCAAGGCGGCCAAGGAACTGGATCAGGGCCGCGGCGTGGTGATGAAGGTGGCATCGGCCGACATCCTGCACAAAAGTGACCTTGGACTGGTGCGAGTCGGCGTCAGCGGACCAACGGCCACGAAGTCGACCTTCTCCGAGATCCTCGACATCGCGCAGGCCCAACCGGGCGCCGCCATCGACGGGATACTGGTGTGCGAAATGGCTGCACCCGGAGTGGAGTGTGTGATCGGCGTGAGCCAGGACGATCTCTTCGGGCCGGTAATCATGTTCGGCCTTGGTGGAGTCTTCGTCGAGGTGTTCGAAGACGTGGCCTTCAGAGTCCCGCCGTTCGACCGCGCAGAGGCGCGTCGCATGATCGAACAGACCAAGGGTTCCTTGTTGCTCGCCGGCAGCCGGGGTCAGCCCAAGGCGAAAGTGAGCGCTATCACCGACGTCCTCATGAAGGTCCAGAAACTGGCGCTGGACCATGCGGATTCCCTCGCCGAACTGGACATCAACCCACTGGTGGTGAATGCAGACGGAGCGGTGGCCCTTGACGCCCTGATCGTCCGGGCTTAGTTGGCCGTGAAAGGCAGGCTTGTGTACCGCCTCACGAAGGGTCCGGGAGCAAACTCACCTGCTTCGTAATCCACCTCGAAGTTCGGTGCCGCGGCCAGCAGCTCCTCCAATGTGACACGTGCCATCAGTCGGGCCACGGCGGCACCGATGCAGTGGTGAGCTCCGTAGGAGAACGTCAGGATCTTGTCGATCTTGCGAGTCACGTCGCACTCGTGTGCATCCGGTCCGAATTCGCGCTCGTCCAGGTTGGCCGAGCCGTACATGAGCATCACCTTGCGATCCTTGGGGATGACGCGCCCGCGGATTTCGACGTCGCGGGTTGTCATTCGGGCCAGGCCCTGAGCAGGTGATGAGAGGCGCAGGAACTCTTCGACGGCGTTCGTGATCAAATCCGGGTTCTTCACAAGCAGGCGACGCTGATCCGCACGGCGCGTCAGGAGTTCCGAGGACACGCCCAGCAATCCGGTGGTGGTGTCGTTTCCTCCGGTGACCATCGTGAAGGCAAACCCGAGGATCTGGATGACCGACACATCGGCGCCATCCTGCTCGGCTTGGATCAGGGCGCTGATCATGTCGTCGGTCGGTTCTGCGCGGCGTCGTTCGATGAGGTCCGAGAAATAGACGAGAAGGTCGGCCACGGCCGCCCCGACGGCAGTCTCCTCTCCGCCGGCATTCGCAGCAACGATCGCATCGGTCCACCCATCGAAGGCATCGCGATCCTCCGGAGGGACTCCCAGATAGTGAGCCACCACGAAGCTCGGCAGCGGTTTGAACAACTCGACCACTATGTCGCCACTGCCACGTCGCACGAGGGGACCCAACCGATCGCGCACGAACTGCCGCACGTCACCTTCGATCTCGTTCACCGCCCGCGGAGTGAAACCCCTGGAGATCAGACGCCGGAACTGGGTGTGTTCGGGTGGATCCATCATCACGATCGGAGCCGCGTCAGCGTCCAGACCTGCCTTCTCCCGTTCCCCGTAGTTGAAGGTCAGTCCCTGAGCGGAGGAGAACGTCGAAGTGTCCCTCGCCGCGTCAAATATGTCGTCGAAGCGACTCAGTACCCAGTAGTCACCGTCCTGCACGTGGTGGACCGGATCGTTGTCCCTCAGGTCCCGGTACATCTCCGATACATTTCGCCAGGCTTCGCCGCCGGCAGGCACGAAGCCGGTTGTAGCTGCGGACATTGTTTCCCCCATGTGTAAGTGATTACTTACACACAAGTTAGGGTCGAAAGACACGCTGGTCAACACACGCGTCGACGCGGGCCACCAAGATCCTCTTCCGAGCCTGAATCAGGGTATTTCCCGGTGACGAAACACGAAATCCGACCAGTGATCCACCCATGCCGAGAACATGACTTCCGGGGCGATGGCCAGCGGCGGTGAGCCCACGGCGATGAACTGTTGCCCGTAGAAACTCAGGGACCCGGCCATGAGCATCGCCGAAGTATCCAGATCGGCGAAGTCGGAACCCAGATGCGCTGACAACCAGTCAACGAACCAGCGATATCCCTCCTCCACCACGACACCCAACTCTGTGCGCATTCGGTCCGGGAGAACCTGCCCGTCGCCCATCAGGGCAAACGCTCCCTGATTCTCCACCCACAATCCCGTGAACAACTCCGAGACGCGCAGAAGCTCGGCCCGGGGATCGCCGTACTCCAGCACCTGCGGAACAAGCGACCGGAACTCGCGAAACCGGTTGGCGAGGTTCGTCAGCACCTCCACTCCCAGATCCTCCTTCGAGGAAAAATGTCGGTACATCGCACCGCTGCCCGGACTCAGTCCGGCAGCCGATTCGATGTCGGCCACCGTGGTGGCCGCGTATCCCCTCTGCGCGAACAATTCGAGGGTCGACGAGAGCAACCTTTCGCGCCGGAGCGACGGTTGCTGTCCGGTAGGTTCAGTCATCAGGAGGATTCTGCCATGCGATTCACATATGCCGAATCAATGATCGACCCACTGATGTACGCACCGCTCGCCCAATCGGCGGAAGCGTCGGGTTTCCATTCCATGGTCATCCCCGATTCGATTGCGTATCCCCGGGAGTCGGATTCGATCTACCCGTACACACCCGACGGTTCCCGCGAGTTCCTCGAGGACAAGCCGTTCATTGAACCTTTCTCACTGATCCCAGCCCTGGCAGCGTCCACCGAGACGCTGCGTTTCGTCACGTTCGTTCTGAAACTCCCGATTCGGCATCCCGTTCTCGTGGCCAAACAGGCAACGGGTGTGGCGGTGCTTTCCGGCAACCGCCTGGCGCTCGGTGTGGGATCGAGCCCCTGGCCCGAGGACTACGAACTCACCGGTGTCCCCTGGGAACGTCGCGGGAAACGCATGGACGAATCCGTTCAGATAATCAAGGGCCTGCAAACCGGGGACTACTTCTCATGGAGCGGGGAGATCTACCAAGTGCCCGAGGTGAAGATCTGCCCGGTCCCCACGGAACCGATCCCGATACTCATCGGCGGCACCTCCCCACCGGCGCTTCGCCGTGCGGCCCGCTTGGGCGACGGTTGGCTGCACGCCGGGGACGAGGCAGACCTGGAGACCCAGATCGACCAGCTGCATCACGAATTGAAGCTGAACAATCGGTCAACGGATGACTTCGAGATCCATGTGATCTCACTGGATGCATACAGCCCCGACGGCATTCGTCGACTCGCTGCCAAGGGAGTCACCGACGTGATCGTGGGTTTCCGGGATCCGTACACCACGGCTCAGGACACGGAGTCACTCGACACCAAGGTCGCCGCGATGCACCAGTACGCCGAAGCGGTCATCTCGAAGATCTGACCGCTCGAAGATCTGACGCCTGCGAAGATCTGACGCCTGGCTCCGGCCCACCGGAGCAGGAAATCCATCTGCTCGGCGAAGTGACGCACGCGTCAACTACCGTCAGTCCCGATGAAGGACCAGACGGCCGTGGCAGGCATCGGCAGCACCGACTTCGCCAAATCCCTCGAACCATCCGAGCGCGACCTCGCCCTTGAAGCCATCAGCGCTGCCATCGACGATGCCGGCCTTCATCCGTCCGAGGTGGACGGGATGGCCTGCTACTCGATGGAGGCCACCGAAGAAGTCGACATCGCCCGCAACATGGGATTCGGTGATGTCACCTGGTTTTCCAAGGTGCCCTATGGCGGAGGCGCCGGCTGTGGTGTTGTCGGCCAGGCTGCCATGGCCGTGGCAGCGGGGCAGTGTTCGGTTGCGGTGGCGTGGCGCAGCCGCAAACGGGGTGCCCGCACGTCCCGGCCGTGGGCAAGTGTGAGTGACCGCGTCTCCGGAGATCAGCAGATGTGGACCCGCCCATATGGTCTGTTGCGGCCGGTCGACGAGATCGCGATGCTCACCCGGCGATACATGCACTCCTACGGAGCCACCCGGGATCATCTGGCAAACGTTGCCCTGGCTGCCCGCCGGCATGCCAACAACAATCCTGCGGCCGTCATGCACGATCGCAGGATGACCCGCGAGGACTACATGGATTCCCGCATGGTCTCCGAACCGCTCTGCCTGTTTGACAACTGTCTCGAAACCGACGGCGCCTGCGCCGTAGTGATCACCAGCGCGGACCGTGCGAGAACACTTCGGAATCCCCCCGTCCTGATCCATGCCTGGGCTCAGTCCTTGCCCGCCCAGCATCAGACCATGACCAACTTCTTCTGCGACGATCCCCTGAAGGGTCCGGCGTGGTCATGCGCCAGGAAGTTGTGGTCACTCTCTGATGCCGGTCCCACCGATGTCGACGTGGCCCAGTTGTATGACGCATTCAGTCCCCTCGTGTTGTTGTCGCTGGAGGGCTACGGGTTCTGCGAACGGGGCGACGCTGGGGAATTCACCGACAATGGCGCCATCGAGGTCGGAGGCCGCCTCCCGGTGAACACCTCTGGAGGCGGAATGAGTGAGGCATACCTGCACGGTTTCAACCTGATCACCGAAGCCGCCAAACAGGTTCGCGGCGAATCAACGAATCAGGTGGAGGATGTCGAGTTCTCCTTGTGCACTTCAGGCGAAGGTGTCCCCACAGGGGCGATCCTCTTTCGGAGCGAACGATGATCGAGGGTCAACTCCTGCCGGAACTCAACGAGTTCACAGAGCCATTTCATGATTTCGCCTCGAGGGGTGAGCTGCGGATTCAGAAGTGCGAGTCCTGCGGAGTCCTGCGAATGCCCCCCAGACCCAGGTGCCACGCCTGTGGCTCCACCTCCTTCGTCTGGCAACTCATGAGTGGCCGAGGCCGCGTGTGGTCCTACGTGGTGGCCCATCCGCCGTTGTTGCCGGCTTATGCGCAGTTGGCCCCATATGTCGTGGCGATCGTCGAACTGGAAGAAGATCCGCTGATACGACTGTGCGGGAACCTGGTCTTTGACTCCACGGGACCGATCAACGAGGTTCAGGCATCGGACGTGACCATCGGGCAGGAGGTAACAGCGGTGTTCCCACCCTCGGATGACGGCTTCGTACTGCCGGTCTGGCAG
>JAUXGW010000025.1 GCA_030621865.1 Actinomycetes bacterium | reverse complement strand
TTCCGGGTGCCCCTCATCCATACGTGCGAGTCGTACGGGTTGTCGGCTGGTCGGGCATCGGCGGAGTCAGGATCGAGTCGGAGGATCTTGCCCAGGTTCGTGTCGAGGTTCTGTGCTCGACCCTCGGGATCCCCAGCCGCGCCACCGTCGCCCATTCCCACGTACAACATGGCGTCGGGGCCGATGGCCACGTCGCCGCCATTGTGGTTGGAAAAGGGTTGTTCGACCACCAGGAGATCCCGGACGTGTGAAGCAGCCCCACCGGCGTCGGGACCACCCGGGTTGAGGGAGTACTCGGCCACAACCGTTGCTCCATCTTCGGCGCGGGTGTAGTTCAGGAAGAAGCGTTCGCCGTCGGGATGTGCCGCCACTCCCAGCAGGCCGCGTTCCGAATCGGTCGAACCCACCGCCGCGGTGATGTCCAGGACTTGGTTGACCTCATATCCGCCTGCCGAGTCGGTCGGGGTGAGCATCAACACCCGGCCCGCTCGTTCGGTCACGAGAAGCGAAGCACCTGAGGGGGATACGTCGGTGGGATAGTCGAGGTCAATGTCGATTTCGGCCAGCGACAGATGATTGAAGTCCACCGGAGCCTGGGTGGATTCGGTGTCGGCGAAACTGTCGGGTAACTCGGCAACGGATCCCGAAGTTCCGGTCTGGCCGGGACCATCCGTGTTCGAGCAGGCCGAAGCGATCAGCAGGATCGCGGCCACGACCAGCAAGAATTGTCGGAGTCGTGTCACTGGGTGGAACTCACTTGTGCGGTCCCCTTGCGCGCTCATGATGATTGACGGAGCTTTCGGATCACGCCTTCTTGCATGACAGAGGCAACCAGATCTCCATCTTCGGTGAACACCAGTCCTCGCCCGAGTCCCCGTCCGTTGGTTGCAGACGGCGTGTCCTGAGCGTAGAGCAGCCAGGAGTCACTGCGAAATGGCCGATGGAACCACATCGCATGATCGAGGGAAGCCATGAACACCTCACCGGCAGCAAAAGACTCACCGTGGGGCAACAGGGTGGTATCGAGCAGGCTGATGTCGGACGCATAGGTCAGCACGCAGATGTGCAGCACCGGATCGTTGGGAAGTGCGCCATTGGCCTTGAGCCATACGTTCTGGAAGGGCGGCAGACTCTCGAGATTCTCGCTTCGTTCCCATGGGCTCGCCTCGCAGTAACGATTGTCGATTGGGCGAGGACTGTCGTACCAGTCGCCGATCATGTCCTTGAACGGCGCCATTCGCTCTTTGAAGTCCGGCAGGGATTCCGGAGCCGGCAATCCCTGTGGCATGTCGAACTGGTGGTCATATCCGCCTTCTTCGAGGCCGAAGCTGGCAGACAGATGGAAGATCGGTCGGCCATTCTGGATCGCCTGTACGCGACGGGTCAGATACGAGCGGCCATCGCGGATCCGGTCGACTTCGTAGATGATCGGGATTCCGGGCAAACCACCGCTCAGGAAATACGCGTGGAGGGAGTGGACCATGAACCCGTCTTCGGCGGTTCTGGCCGCAGCGACCAGGGCCTGGCCGGCCACCTGGCCGCCGAAGACGCGCTGGCGGTCCTCGTCTGGGCTGTTGCCCCTGAAGATGTTCACTTCGATCCGCTCGAGATCGAGCAGTGCAATCAATTCGTCAACAGCCACTTGGTCCACGTTCCACATTCTCGCCGCTGGAACTGCATCGAGCGCCATCGCGATCGCCCGGCGGGCCGGATTCGTGACACAAGGTGATTTGGCTCCCCTTTGCGATCTGCGGGCGCGCCAACATCTCCGGTACCCTCGCCTCAATGAAGGTTTCCCCCTCGGCCCTCGCCGATCATGCCCGCACGGACGAAGGGCGCAAGCAGCTCCGTTATGCCGGGGTCTCCTTGGTGTTCGTTCCGCTGGGCCAGATCCTCATTCAGATTCTGGGCGCGTTCTTCTTCTATGAGTGGGTCACGGTGGATGGGACCATGTTCAAGGAGATCAACTGGACAGCGGCGTCGGTTGCCTCCGCGGCAATACTGACGCTGCCGAACTTCTTCGCCAACAAATATCTGGTCTGGAAGAACACTTCGAGCGACAACCTGCACACACAGGTGGTGGTGTTCTGGGTTGCAGCCATGCTCGGCGTGACCTTCGCCACGGGTCTGACCTTCCTGGTGGACTCCCTGATCGATGACGGCGGTTGGTACGAAAAGCTCGCGGTCTTCTTTGCCCAGCTTCTGGGTTTCGGAATCGTCTGGTTGGGCCGGTACATCATTCTCGACCGCTGGATATTCAAGATGACCCACCACGGTGACGACCCCGATCCGGATGAGCTCGACATGGCTCACGGCGATCTGCCTGTCTGACTCCATGGATCCGGAACTGAAGAAGTCTGCCGAGGCGGCCCGTGGTTTCATGCCCCTCGACGAAGGTGAAGCCCTCCATGACGCGGCGGTGGCTTCCGCCGGGAATGTAGCGGGCGCACCGTTCCTGGAGATTGGTACCTACTGCGGAAAGTCGTCGGTGTATCTGGGTGCTGCGGCTCGCGAAGCCGGCCGAATCCTCATCACGGTGGATCATCACAGGGGATCCGAGGAGAACCAGCCCGGATGGGAATGGCATGAGTCCGACCTCGTGGATCCGGAGATCGGAGCGATTGACACACTCGGCAACTTCCGTCACACCATGTATCGCGCGGGTCTGGAAGACGTGGTCGTTGCAGTTGTGGGGGACTCGCCAACCGTTGCCAGTTGGTGGACGACACCCGTGGCTTTTCTCTTCATCGACGGTGGCCACGGCGAGGACCCGGCCGACACGGACTTCCGCTGCTGGACTCCCCAAGTGGCTTCCGGCGGGACACTTGCCATTCACGACGTGTTCGCGGATCCCGCCGATGGCGGTCGACCTCCCTACGAGCGCATCTACCTGCCGGCGATCGAATCCGGCCTGTTCGAAGATGTCTCGGCGACCGGGTCGCTAAGGGTTCTGAGACGCCTCTGAGTCCGGAGGCCACTCCGGGGGCTGGCGTACGTCGGCGCCGCGGGCGCGGGCGAGAGCAACACGGCTGAGACCGGCGTCTTGGCGCTCCGCCCGGCTCTTGCGGCTCCTGAGCCAGACCCAGATGCCAATTCCGACTATCACCGCGCAGATGAGAAGGAACAGTCCGATCTGGAACACGCCACCTCGATCGGTTGCGGAGCGAGGTTCGCTTCCACTGTTGGGCAGCGGGATGATGCGGCCGACATCGCCTTCGGGTGACAGCGAAGTGGTGGTCATGTACGGATCCACGTCGTCTTCCTGGACGGGAGCGGCCGATGCCGTCGACGCGAGAACCAGGAAGGCGAACAGTGCGGCGGCAAAGGTCGCCAGGAACCGTGCCGGCAAACTTGCTGGTGTCAACGTCCTTGCTGGTGTCAACGTCCTCATCCTTCGGTGGAGTCGGGCAGGGAATCCAGCACTGCCGGAAGTTCCTGATGGTTCGTGAACAACGCCGATGCCGGTGAACCGCCGGCCAGTGCGTCGGCTGCCAGTATCACTGCGGATGACGTGTACGTGGATTGTTCGCCGCCCGGGAAGTGAACTTCCTCGGGAACCACGATTCCGGTCCAGTAGCGGTCTTCTTCGCTTCTCAGGTCATTGGCCCAGGCGAACAACTGATGTGCTATCTCGTCCTCACCCACGGCCAGGTGAGCCATGGCGCACTCGCAGGTCTCTGCGGCGGTGATCCAGGGACGGTCCGAAACACAACGGATGCCGCGGCCTTCGATCGTGAACGCATCCCGGCGGTTGGCAAGTCGCTCCCGACCCATGTCGCCGACCATGGCGCCACCGAGAACCGGGTAATACCAGTCCATGGCCCAACGGTGTTTCGGAGCGAAGGCGTCGGGTTCATCGCGGATCGTGCGGGCCAGTCGGGCCGCAGAGCGTCGCCAGGCCGGGCGTTCGTGACCCAGTTCCTCGGCGACTGCGATCGCACACAACAGGCTGTGGTTGATCGATGAGGAGGCGGTCAACAGGGCAAAGGTCCACGCGGTGCCGTCGGGTCGGCGTGCCCAGAGGATTTCTCCGCGGTGGGTCTGGAGTTCACGCACGAACTCCACGGCGTTCTCGACCATGGGCCACATGGCCTCCAGGGCACCTTTGTCCCGGTACAGGAGATAGTGGAACCAGACACCGGTGGCCACGTAGGCGACACAGTTGGCATCGAACTTCTCCTGTTCGACCTTGTCGGCCAGGTAGTACTGGTGCCAGGAACCGTCGTCGTGCTGGAGTTTCTGCAGCCACTCGAATCCGAGCTCGGCTTCTTCGCGTCGGCCCCCCAGCATCAGCGCCATCAACGCTTCGGTGTGGTTCCAGGGATCCGCGTGTCCGCCGGGGAACCACGGCACCATTCCAGAGCTGAGCTGCCACTCGGCAATGGCGTCCACGGTGGAACCGAGCTCAGCGGCGGTCACCACGTCACGGACGGCCTCGAGGTGGTTGGTGGCTTCAGCCATGCGAGGAGGCCTTGGCTCGCGAGTTCTGGTGGGCCTTCCCACTGATTTCGGCTTCCGGCTTGCGGGCGTAGATCACGATGCTCTTGCCGATCAGGGGATTCATGACGGCTTCGACCGTACGGGTGAGGATCGGTGCCTGCTCCATGTCCCACACGAGGAGATCGTGGTAGGCGCGCACGACCGGGTTGTTGTCATTCGTCGGGCCAACGAGGCACCTCAGCCACCAGTAAGGGGCGTGAAGGGCGTGGGCACGCTGGGAGTCCTCGGCTTTGAATCCCGCGGACTCGAGCCGATCGCGGAACTGATTTTCGGTGTAGATGCGCACGTGTCCTCCTTCGGAAAGGGGAGCGTGGTACTCAGCGGAGAGGGCCCAGCAGATCTTCTCGGGCAGCCATGCCGGAACGGTTGCTGCGAGCACGGCTCCTGGCTTGAGCACCCTGAACAATTCGGCCATCGCGGTGGTGTCACCGGAGATGTGCTCAAAGACTTCCGAGCAGATGGCGTGATCGAAGGTGTTGTCCGCGAACGGCAGCTGGAGGGCATCCCCATTCAGGCAGACACCGAAGCTGTCCGGTGCGGCTTCCCCTGCTTCTTTCATGGCCCAGAAGATATTGTGCACCTCGGGCAGCTCGTCGAAGTCGTAGTCGAGCGAAACCACTCTTGCTCCGCGCCGGTAACACTCAAATGAGTGGCGGCCGGCACCTGCGCCCATGTCCAGGACCAGATCGCCCGCTGAGATGCCGAGGTACTCGAAGTCGACGGTCAGCACGGTGTTCTCCCCTCGGATGGCGGCGTTGTCATGTCTGTCCCAGGCGGGCGCGGTAGTGCTCCGCCGTGCGTTCTGCCGTGTGACGCCAGCTCCAGCGCGCCACAACTCTTTCGCGTCCCGCCTTGCCGATCACCGCGGCTGATTCCGGGTCGTCAAGCACGGCGAGGATGCCGCGCGCCAGATCGGCCGCGTCGCCCGGTCTCACCGAGTAACAGGTCTCACCATCGCGGCCTGCAACCTCTGGCAGCGCTCCGCCAGTGGTGGCAACCAAGGGGCAGGTTGTGCTCATGGCTTCGATCGCCGGCAGCGAGAAGCCTTCGTAGAGCGATGGCACCACAGCGCAGGAAGACTCGTTGTAGAGCTCCACTATGCGCTGGTCCGGAACGCCGGAGATGAACTCCACTGACCCTTCGATGCCGAGTTCACGGATGGTCCGCTCTGCGGCGGAACCCTCCTTCAGCTTGCCGACGATCACCAGATTCAGGTTCATCTCGGGCCGGTCCCTGCGAATCATCGCAAGTGCTTCGAGAAGGTAACGCTGACCCTTCATGGCCACATCGGATGAGGCTGTGGAAATGATCTGGTTCGGGCGCCGCTCGATCTCGGGCAGGGGCTTGAACAGGTCGGGATCCACTCCCACCGGCACGATGTGCAGATTCTCCGGCGCAACGAGGTGGTCCCGGCAGATGTCGTCGTAGGAATTGCCCGACACGGTGATCACGCGGTCGAGCCTCTTGGCGACCCGGGTCTGCATCTTGGTGAACGCGTACCAGCGTGACTTGTTGAACCGTTTCACCGGACTCTCCGCGTGTTCCATCTCGAGGCGGCGGTCGACGGTGATCGGGTGATGGATCGTGCCCAGCACCGGCAGACCCATTCGTTCCATGAGGAGGAGTCCGTAGCCCAGGGACTGATTGTCGTGCACGAGATCGAACTGGCCCTGCCGGTTGCGCAGGTGATCCCAGGCCCGCATGGAGAAGGAGAACGGTTCCGGAAACGTCCCCATCGTGAATGTGCTGACTTCCAGGAAGTCCCAGCGGTCCTTCAACTCCCAGAATGCGGGCATCCGCATGGGGAAGTAGTCGTTGTAGATATCGAGGCTGGGGAGCTTCACGAGCGGAACCCGGGGATCCAGCTCCGGATAGGGCTGACCGGACAGAACCTCGACGTGGTGGCCGAGATCGGCCAGTGCCTTGGTCAGATGCCGGGTGTAGACGCCCTGTCCACCAACGTGGGGTTTGCCCCGATACGTGAGGTAGGCGATCCGCAGCGGATCATCCGGGGTCTGGGGTCCAATCGGCATGACGTTCCAGCCTCGCCGCGCCGCGTGGTTGTGGTCAAGTGTGGGGTCACCCAGCGTGACGTGTCGTCGTTCCGGCGTGGGATAGTGGCAAACGTGAGATCAGTTGTTCAGCGGGTCAGTCGGGCGAATGTGCGAGTTGATGGCGAAATCGTGGGTGAGATCGGCGAAGGTTTGGCGGTTCTGGTGGGAGTCACCCACGAGGACAATGCGGAATCGGTGTCGAAAATGGCCCGAAAGCTCTGGAATCTCAGGCTCTTTTCCGATTCGGAGGGAGCGATGAATCTCTCGGTGTCAGAGGGATCCGGGCAGATTCTCGTGATCAGTCAGTTCACGCTCTACGCCGATACCCGAAAGGGTCGCAGGCCGTCGTACCTCGGAGCGGCCAGACCTGACGTTGCCGAGCCGTTGATCGATCAACTCGTCGATGAATTGCGCGGGCTCGGAGCAACCGTGGAAACGGGACGGTTTCGCGCTGACATGGCCGTGGACCTTGTCAACGATGGTCCGGTGACGCTGATCGTGGAGACCTGAAACGTCGCCGGATGCCGGGCACATAGGCGATTCCCAGAGCGATGAACGCCGCCAGAAGTGCCGGGAGGGCGCCGAGAGCCTGGGCCGGCACGGTTGAGTCGTATCGTTCGATCGTCCGCGTGATCACCTCCTGCTCGCTCACATCCGTTCGCTGGTGAACGTCGCCGTCCGGACTGATGAAGGCGGAGAAACCGGTGGGCGCAACCTGCATCAGCCAACGCCCGCTTTCCAGGGCCCGAAGTTGTGAAGTCGCGACCTGCTGGGTCTGCACCTGGGTCAACCAGTAGCTCGCCCCGTTGGTGGGATTCAGGACAACCTCGCCCCCTTGGCGGACACCCTCCCTGACGCGGCGGGAGAAGAACACTTCCCAGCTGATCACCACAGCCATGGGACCCGCGTCAGTTTCCACCACCGACTCACCATCACCCGGAATCTGATCCCGGGGAGGCAACAGGCCGCCGGCGATCGGCTCGAAGACGGGTCGAAGTGGCACATATTCACCGAATGGCACCCGCCGTATCTTGTCGAAGCGCTCGATCAGCTCACCTTCAGGTGTCACCACCACCACGAAGTTGTTGAACGCGTCGGCACCGGCGTCCTGCACCACGCCAACCACGATGGGCACGCCGATGCGTTCAGCCTCGGCCGCGAGTTCGCCTCGCCATGGATGATCCTTGAACTCTCCGGAAACGTTCACCGTGTTCTCGGGCCATACCACGAGATCGACGTCGGCATCGTCGGGGATGCCCTGTGTGGCTTCGATGTGATTCAGGAACACAGAGTGCTCGGAGCCGGTCACATACCGCTGACCCTGCTCACCTCCACCTTGAACCGCCGCGATGGTCACCTCGTCAACAGGTTCGCCGAGCGGCCAGAGTTCCCCCGCCAGGCCGGTTACCGCCACCGCGGCGACGATCGCAATAGCGGGCTTCCACTCCCGGTGAACCGCCAGATACAGCGCGGAGCCGAGTGCGGCCGTTGCCCCCGTGAGAAGCAGGAATCCGCCGATACGGGCGATGTCGAGCATTGCAGTGGTGGTTTGCCCCATTGCGACGATCGACAACGGGACTCCGCCGACCGGAGCGTGTACGTGGAACCACTCGAAGAGGACCACAGCTGCCGGCAACACGAACAGTGCCCGGCGGTCGGGGGGGCAGGCCATCGAAACGATCGCAATGAGACCGCCCCACCCCAGGAGTACCGAAGCCGGCCAGCCCGCACCGGTGAGTCCCGCCATCCAGAGCGTGGAGATCCCGAACCAGATGACGCCCACGATCCAGCCGATCACCGCTCGCTGGCGCAACGATGCTCCCTGGACTGCCTTTACCCAGAGGGCGAAACCCGCGAACGCGAGGGGCCACCATCCCCATGGAGGCAGCGAGAAGCAGATCAGCAGCGCGGCTGCGGCCGCCAGGAGTATTCGCCGGAATCTGATCATTGCGCTTGAGAGTTCATTGCGCCTCAGAGTCTCGCGCCCAGAGTGACGATAGCCACAACGCCCCGAAATGAGTCTGAATCATCCATTCATTTAGAATCGCGGTGCGATGACGCATCCCCCCCCCTTTGGAAGGACAACCATGAGAAGATCCCTGAAGATGAGCGCTGTGGCCTTTGGTGCCCTGCTGCTGATTCCATTCCTCGCCGCTTGCGGTGATGATTCCGACTCCGACTCCGCTTCTGACTCGGGTTCCGATTCGACTGTCGAGGTCAGCGATGCGTGGGCCAGACCTGCTGCCGACGGTGACAACACCGGCGTCTACCTGACGATCACCGGCGGTGACATGGACGACGCCCTGGTCGGAGTCGAAGCGGACAACGTGGCTGATCTGGTCGAGATCCACGAGACAGTCTCCGGTGAGGATTCTGAGGACATGGATTCCGAAGATATGGATTCCGAAGACACGGACTCCGGCGCGACGGACGAGATGGACAGCGATGAGATGGATAGCGATGAGATGGATACGGATGATTCCGGCCACTCCGATGAAGAAGCCGGCGCCATTGACGACTCCGTCAACGAGGAGATGGACGACACGGATTCCGGCGGCATGATGAGCATGCGTCCGGTGGATTCCATCGCTGTTCCTGCCGGGGAAACCGTCGCTCTCGAGCCCGGTGGCTTCCACGTGATGTTGACCGGCCTGAAGGAAGCCCTCGAGGTCGGTGACACTTTCGAGATCGTTCTCGACTTCGAGAGTGGGAAACAGGTCACCACTTCGGTCGAGGTTCGCGAAAGCTGATCCTCAGGTCCCCCGCGGTCGCATGCCTCGCGAGGTTTCGGCGACCAGTTCGGCGAGTGCCGACATCACAGTGTCATCTGCGTTGACAACGTCGGTGCGCCCGAACTCGAGATCAACCTCTCCAGCGGTCTGTCGGGCAACGATGTCCAGGTCATGCAGGACCTCCAGGTGGTCGGAGGTGAATCCCTGAGGACACACGAGTATCCCCTCGGAACGCCCGGTTTCGGCGAGGTCGCGGATGATCACGGAGATATCCGGTCCACGCCACGGCGCAGGGGTCCTGGCGGCTGATTGCCAGCCGAGTCCCCAACCTGCCCAGGTCCGCAGGTTGGCTCGCCGCGCCACAGCAGCCGCTGAATCATGGAGTTGATCGGAGTAAGGATCGTCTTCCAGGCTGCCCTCCGGAAGCGAGTGGGCCGTGAATATCACCTTCGTCTTCTCGGGCATCGACGCAAGCGCAACGGTGACTGCAGCCGCATTGAAATCGAGCAGTTCATCCAGCAGGTGCCAGCTCTCGATGCCCGAGAACGGGATTCCATGTGCAGCGGCGGCGGTGGCGGCCCGCTCGAGGTACTGGCCCACGCTGGATGCCGAGTAATGAGGCGCCAGAACCAGTCCGACGATCCGGTCGACCGGGGTTGACGCGAGTTGGTTCACACCGTCTTCGATGAACGGGGCGGAGTGCTTCTGGCCGAGTTGAACAACGAACCCGTCGCCCAGGGCCGCGGTGATGGCGTCGACCTGGGCGCGGGTGCGCTCAGTCATGGGGGAGACACCGCCGATCTCCGCGTAGCGCCGTCCGAGGTCCGCGAGCTGCGTCGGTTCGGGCGCTTGACCGCCTCGAATGTGGGTGTAGTAGGCCTCAATTTCTTCGGTTGAACCCGGACTCCCGTATGCCATCACCACCACGCCAGTGGTCATTGCGAATCCTCAGTTGGATGGGCGTGGACGAGCGACACCAACTTCTCCAGGACCTCGGGATTCGTTTCGGGCAGAACGCCGTGGCCGAGGTTGAAGATGTGTCCGCCCCCGGCGCCCTGTTCGAGTACGTCCAGTGCCGCAGGTTTGGTGGCTTCCCAGCCGGCCACCACCAGGGCCGGATCCAGGTTCCCCTGAAGTGCGGTGCCGGAAGGAATCCGGGTCCGGGCTGCATCCAGTGGAGTTCTCCAGTCCACGCCGACCACGTCGGCGCCGGCGGCGGCTATGAACGGGAGCAGTTCGCCGGTGTTCACGCCGAAATGTATCCGGGGCACATCAAGGGAGGCGACCGCGCTGAGTACCTTCTGGCTCGCAGGCATGACGAATCGCTCGTAGTCAGCAGGACTCAGTGCGCCCGCCCATGAGTCGAAGAGTTGCAGCGCCGAGGCGCCGGCTTCCACCTGACTCACAAGCGACGCGATGGCCAGGTCGGCCAGTCGATCGATCAACTCGTTCCACAGCTTCTCATCGGTGTGCATCAGGGCTTTGGTGCGTGTGTACGTGCGGCTCGGACGGCCTTCGATCAGGTAGCTGGCAACGGTGAACGGGGCTCCGGCAAACGCGATCAGCGGGACCGTGAGTTCCTCCACCAGGTTCCGCACCGTTTCCAGCACGTAAGGCGTGTCCGTCTCGGGATCCAGCGGACGAAGTCGACCCAGGTCATCTGCGGAGGTGAAGGGCTTCTCGGTGACCGGACCCACTCCGGGTTCGATGTTCACTCCGAATCCGATGCCATGCACCGGCGTCATGATGTCCGAGTAGAGAATTGCCGCGTCCACTCCGTAACGGCGTACTGGCTGGAGTGTGATCTCCGTGGCCAGATCAGGATCGGCTATCGCCCGCAGGATCGTTCCAGGGCCACGGATCTCGCGGTACTCGGGGAGGGATCGCCCTGCCTGGCGCATGAACCAGACGGGAGTTCGCCCCACCGCCTCGCTGTGGCATGCCCGGATGAAGTCTGAATCACGGTGGCCTGACATCCTCATGAGTCTCGCGCGTGCGGTCAAGAGAGCCGTCGCCGAGCGTCGGGGCGACGCGCTGGTTACACTTGGAAACCACCTTTTTTCGGTGGCTACAACGGATTCGTGGCCAGGGGGCGTGTGAGCAAACATCCGGAGTTCCAGTCGGAACAGGAACACATCAACAAGGCGCACGAGTGCCTGGAACGCTCGCGGAGCGAGGTCGAGTCGATGCGCGACGCTGTGGACGGCGGCCGTGGTGGCACCTACCAGAGTCGATTCGAGCGTGATGTCATGTGGGATCGAGCCGATTCGCGGCTCGCTCAGATGGACATCGGCGACTTGTCCCTCGTGTTCGGCCGGATTGACACTGTTGACGACGATTCCGAGGCCCTGGGCGAAGAAGAGGCCTACTACATCGGCCGCGTGGCGGTTGCGGACGAAAACCGTGATCCGGTTGTGGTGGATTGGCGTACGCCGATGGCCGAGCGCTTCTACCGAGCCACCGGTGTGGATCCCATGGGTCTGAAACGCCGCCGCTACTTCTCCACCCGCGGTCCGACGTTGCTCGGAATCGATGATGAAATCTTCGACGGGGCGGCCGAGGAGTTGGATTCGGGTCAGGTCCAGGGCCAGGGTGCCCTGTTCGCCGCCCTCGAGGAATCACGTTCCGGCAAGCTCAGCGACATCGTCGGCACGATTCAGGCGGAACAGGATCGGATCATCCGTTCTGAATTGCCCGGCATACTGGTGGTCCAGGGCGGTCCCGGGACGGGAAAGACGGTTGTCGCGCTGCACCGCGCTGCCTACCTGCTTTATGCCCATCGTTTCCCGCTCGAGGGTCAGGGTGTTCTCGTCATCGGACCGAACCGGGTGTTCCTGAGCTACATCGAGCAGGTGTTGCCTTCCCTTGGTGAGGCGGGTGTGAGGATCGCGCAACTCGCCGACCTGGTTCCCCATATCCGGGCCCTCGGATTCGACGACGAAGCAACATCGCGGGTGAAGGGCGACCTGCGGATGATCAAGGTGATCCGCAAGGCGGTCGCAGACAGGCAACGGCCGTTGCGCGAAGAACTGCGGATCCCGTACGGCGTTCAGAACCTGCGGCTCAGTGTCGAAGAGTCCGCCGAGATCGTGCGACAGGCAAGGCGACGATTCCGAACACACAACGCAGCGCGGAAGTTCGTTGAAGCGGAGCTTTACGCCAAGCTGGCCGAGTCTGCCCGGAATGAGGATTCGGCTGAAGTGATCAAGGAACGACTCCGGCGCGAGCTTGTGGTGCGGGAGGCCCTCGAGTGGATGTGGCCGGTGCTGTTGCCATCCGAACTGCTCAATGACTTCATGGGCCTGCCGGGGCTGCTGCGGTCAGCTTGTGACCGGTATCTCGATCGCGATGAATGGAGGTTGCTTGCCAGGACTCGCAATCCTGAAATCTCCGACCTGATCTTCTCCCACAATGACGTACCTCTACTGGATGAAGCCCTCGAGTTGTTGGGTCCCCGCCCGGCGCACAAGGAAGAGGACGCAGTGCGCACCTTCGGCCACATCGTGGTGGACGAGGCCCAGGACCTTTCGCCGATGCAGCTCCGGGTCCTGGATCGACGTTCCCTCAACGGTTCGATGACCCTGGTGGGGGACATTGCGCAGAGCACCAGCGCATGGCCTCATGACGACTGGGATTCGATTGTCGAACAACTGCCCAGACGGCGTGAACCCCGCTTGGAGGAGTTGACGATCGGCTATCGGCTTCCGGGTCCGATCATGGACCTGGCGTCCCGGGTCCTGGCCGTGGCCGCACCGCAGCTGGATCCACCGACGTCGATCCGCAAGGTCGGCGAAGAGCCGAAGATCGTTGCGGTGGACGCCACCTACGCGGCTGAGCAAGTCGGAGCTCTTGCAGCCGCGGTGGTGGAGCTGGTTCGTTCCGAGCTGGACGTTGTTGGCTCCGGCAACCTGGCCGTGGCGGTTCCGTCATCACTGGTCGCGGTGATCGATGGTGCCCTCGGTGCTGCGGGGATCGATCACGGGACAGCCACGGAACAGGGCCTCGACCGTCAGGTGACCGTGGTTACGCCATCGTTGTTGAAGGGCCTCGAACTGGACTCTGTGATCGTGGTGGAGCCGCAGCGGATCCTGGATGAGCAGGTTCGCGGGCCGCAGTCGTTGTATGTGTCAGTGACCCGCTCCACGAAGCGGCTCACGATCGTTCACACCGGGGAGCTGCCCGAGATCCTGCGTTGATTCCAGGGCGCTCAGACGGCGACCAGAATCCGCTCGGTGGCGAAGGACCCGATTCCAATCGTCCGTCCCTGGATCTTCACGGTGGCGGTGCCGTCCGGCGCGATGGCTGCCAGCACGCCGCTGTGGCCGGGCAGGAGCGAGTTGTCTTCGAGGAAGTCGAGCATTCCCGGAGCGAACTCGAGTTCCTCGGGGATGCGGCTGACTGTGAAATCAGCTCCGACGCGGACTTCGGCCAGTGCCTTGGTGGGTGGCTCGGTGTAGTCGGCTCCCGGAATCGGATTGCCGTGCGGGCACGTTGTCGGTGCTCCCAGAACTCGGTCGAGGGCTTCCTCAACCGGGTCCGAGATCACATGCTCCCACTTGCCGGCTTCGGTATGTGCGTCGGACCACGAGAGGCCCAGCATGTCCGTGAGGAACCGCTCGGCCAGACGGTGACGCCGCACGACTCGTTCAGCCACCTGAACCCCGGTATCAGTGAGCACAATGGATCCGTTGATGGTGATCAGGCCTTCATCGGCCAGTTTGTGGATCATCTCCGACACCGCTGGCCTCGATACTTCGAGACGGTCCGCGATCCGGGCCTGGATCACGTCGATGTCGTCTTCGCGCAGCTCCCATATCGCTTCGCAGTATTCCTCGAAAGCGGGGTGATACTCGTTGGAGCGGGAACCAGTCACGGGCTGATTGTATGTCACGACCCAGGAGTAGAGTCACCCCGTGAGCGGACCTCCGGATCCCTTGGAGCATTTCTCCAGTCCTGTACGGGCATGGTTCAACTCGTCGTTCCCGCGCCCCACCGCCGCCCAGGCGGAGGCTTGGGGTCCCATCTCGCGTGGTGAACACACGCTGCTGTCTGCGCCAACCGGGTCCGGGAAGACGCTGGCAGCGTTCCTCTGGGCGCTCGACTCCCTCGGTCGCCAACCGGTGGTCACCACGACCAAGGTCCTGTACATCTCTCCGTTGCGCGCTCTGGCGGTGGACGTCGACAAGAACCTGAAGGCACCACTGAAGGGGATTCAGCTGGCAGCACAGCGTCTGGGAGAGTCGTATTCACCTCCCACCATCGGGGTGAGAACCGGTGACACGGCGGCCAATGAGCGCCGGAAGCTGATCAAGCACCCGCCCGAGATACTCATCACCACTCCCGAATCCCTCTACTTGATGCTCACCTCTGCAGCGAGGGAGACCCTGCTGGCTGTCGAGACCGTGATCATCGATGAGATCCACGCCCTGGCATCGGGGAAACGGGGCGCCCACATGTCTCTTTCCCTGGAGAGGCTGGTGGCCCTGCAGACGGCCGCAGGCGATGGATCCGGGTTCCAGCGCATCGGACTCTCGGCCACTCAGCGCCCCCTGGAGGTGGTGGCGGACTTCCTGGGAGGTTCCGAAACGAGCGGCGATGAAATGAAACCCCGGCCGGTCACGATCATTGATTCTCCACAGAGCAAGGAACTCGATCTGAAGGTTGTGGTGCCCGTGGAGGACATGGCTGACCTGTCCCGCAATCAGACTCCGGCAGACGGGAATGCGGGTTCCTCGATCTGGCCTTCCATACATCCCGAACTGCTCGACCTGGTGGAGAAACACAACTCCACGCTGGTGTTCGTGAACGCCCGGCGACTCTCGGAGCGGTTGGCGAGCCGCTTGAACGATCTGGCTCACCATTCGGGTGACTTCGATGCCGGCGAAGGGATGGGATCATCGACCGCGCCCGACGTGGAGGAACTCGTCAAGGCTCATCACGGATCACTTTCCAGGGAACGTCGGCTGCAGATCGAGGATGAACTCAAGCGGGGAGATCTCCGCGGCCTGGTGGCAACCAGCAGCCTCGAGTTGGGAATCGACATGGGTGCGGTGGATCTGGTGGTTCAGGTGTCCTCCCCGGGATCGGTGGCCGCTGGACTGCAGCGGATCGGACGCGCGGGTCACCAGGTCGGCGTGCCGAGCAAAGGGCGAATCTTTCCCAAACACCGATCCGATCTGCTGGAGGCGGCCACGGTCACCCGACGCATGCGCGAAGGCCTGATCGAACGCACCGCGATTCCCGGGAACCCGCTCGACGTGCTCGCGCAACAGCTCGTGGCCATGGTCGCCTTGCCGCCACTTCGTTCCCCGGGCAACCCGGGGGAAGACGAGTACAACGTGGATGAGCTCTACGAACTCGTTCGGCGCTCGGACAACTTCACCGGACTATCGCGGACGGTGTTTGATTCGGTCCTCGACCTGCTTGCCGGCCGTTATCCCTCCGAAGAGTTCTCCGACTTGCGTCAGCGAGTGGTCTGGGACCGCGTCAGCGGGACTGTGCGTGGACGTTCGGGTGCTCAGCGGCTGGCCGTGACCAATGCCGGCACCATTGCGGATCGCGGACTCTTCGGCGTGTTCCTTCCCGACGGCACACGTGTGGGAGAACTCGACGAAGAGATGGTCTACGAATCGCGAGTCGGTGAGAACTTCCTGCTGGGAGCTTCCACCTGGAAGATCACCGAGATCACATTCGAGCGCGTTGTGGTGGTACCTGCGCCGGGCCAACCCGGCAAGATGCCGTTCTGGCACGGTGATGGACCCGGCCGTGACGCCGAACTGGGCAGGGCGGTCGGGGAGTTGGTGCGGGCCCTGCGCAGTGCTCCGGCCGAACAGGCGCTGGAGTTGTTGTGCTCCGAACACGATCTGGACGAACTGGCTGCCGGCAACCTGATGGCGTTCATGGATGAGCAGGCCGAAGCCACCGGTGTTGTTCCCGACGATCGCACGATCGTCGTGGAAAGGTTCCGCGACGAGATCGGTGACTGGCGCATCTGCATCCACACACCGTTCGGATCCCGGGTACACGCACCGTGGGGCATCGTGCTGCGTTCTCGACTGTCGGATCATTTCGAGGGTGGAGCATCCGGGGTGGAGGTCATCTGGAGCGATGACGGGATCGTGATCCGGCTGCCGGAGTCGGCCGAGAACCTGCCCCGGGACATGTTGTTCCCCGATCCCGAAGAGGTCGAAGCCGAACTGGTCACCACGTTGCCCACCACCTCGGCCTTCGCGTCGCGATTCCGGGAATGTTCCGCCCGTGCCCTCCTGCTTCCCCGTCGGCGACCGGATCAACGCACACCTCTCTGGCAACAACGCCAGCGCGCCGCCGACCTGCTGTCGGTGGCATCGAAGTACCCCAGTTTCCCGATGCTTCTCGAAGCCACTCGGGAAATGTGCAATGACGTATTCGATCTGCCTGCACTGAAGCAGGTGCTCTCAGAGGTGCGCAGCCGCAAGATCCGCTCAGTCGAGGTCCAGACACAATCAGCTTCCCCCTTCGCCCGCTCGCTCCTGTTCGGGTGGGTTGCCGTGTACATGTACGAGGGCGATGCTCCGCTTGCCGAGCGTCGGGCAGCGGCGTTGTCGCTGGACCGGGAGTTGCTGCGGGAACTTCTCGGAAACGAGGAGCTCCGCTCACTTCTCGATGCCGATGTCCTGGCCACAGCAGAGCTGGAACTCCAGCGTCTGGTCGAGTCGCGGTCCGCCCGGGACGCCGACGAACTGCTCGACATCTTGCGTGCCGTCGGGCCTCTGAGTGCTCCCGAAACCCTCGCCAGGGTGGACCGGGACTCGGTTGGTGCGGCCGAATCCTGGATCCAGGATCTGATCGGGAAGCGCCGGGTGATCGAGATCGGGGTGGCCGGAGAGCCCCGTCTGGCTGCTGCGGAGGACGCCGGGCGATTGCGCGATGCGCTCGGAGCCCAGATCCCCATGGGCCTGCCGGCAGCCTTCACCGAGCCGGTGGGTCACCCGATCCAGGATCTCCTGTTCCGGTACGCGCGCACCCACGGGCCGTTCACCACCGATCAGGCAAGTCGGCGATATGGACTGCCCCGCGATCTGGTCGCCGAGATGTTGCGCGCAATGGAGTCTGACGGTGTCGTCTGCGAAGGCGAGTTCACACCCAACGGAACCAGCATCGAATGGTGTGAAACCGACGTTCTTCGAATGCTTCGCAGGCGTTCACTGGCGGCTCTGCGCAAGGAAGTGGAGCCCGTCGAAAGTGTTGCGCTGGCTCGTTTCCTGCCGGGTTGGCAGGGGATAGGTGGCCGCCACCGGGGTCCCGACGCCGTGGCCGAGGCGCTCGGAGTGCTTCAGGGGGCTGCCGTTCCGGCATCGACCCTCGAACCGGATGTCTTGAGCCTGCGAGTCCGCGACTACGGCGCGGGTGACCTAGATCAGTTGTGCGCAACCGGTGAAGTGGTCTGGCTCGGTGCGGGCAGCATCGGGAGCACAGATGGCCGCGTACGGCTGATGTTCTCCGATCAGGTGGCAACCCTGCTGGATCCTCCCGCTTCCGACGACTTCAATGATTCCCACCACCGGGTACTGCTCGATCACCTCGAATCCAGCGGTGCTTCCTTCTGGCCGGACATTCAAGCTGCGGTGGCCGCGGCGGGACTGCCCACCGAGTCCGAGGTGATCCTTGCGGCTCTCTGGGATCTTGTGTGGGCAGGACTCGTGAGCAACGACACGATCGCTCCTCTGCGGGCCCTGGTGACGGCGGGATTCAAACGGCGTTCCTCGGGAGCGCGATCGCGGCGGCCCGACCTGCGACGGTTGAGTCGTAGTGGTCCTCCGACAGCAGTGGGTCGCTGGTCGCTCACCGCTTCCCTGTTCGCCCGCCCGCCCAGCCCCACCGAGGCCACGATGGCCAGGGCAATGCAACTCCTCGAGAGATACGGAATCCTCACGCGCGAGATGGCCCTCGCAGAGGGCATTGAAGGTGGGTTCGCCGGGGTGTATCCAATGCTCAAACTTCTCGAAGAGCGGGGACAGGTCCGCCGCGGCTACTTCGTGGAAGGCCTCGGTGCCGCGCAGTTCGCGTTGGCCGGGGCCGTTGATCGCCTCCGCTCCTTCGGTGCCGATCCGATGGTCGGCGTGCGTGAGGTCGACGGTGTGGCGATCGAGAGGATGCCGTGGGAGCGGGCGGCGGAAACCACCGCCGAGTTGAAGTTCGCTGTTCTGGCGGCGACCGATCCGGCGCAACCGTGGGGTGCGGCCCTCGACTGGCCCGAATCCCGCGGGCACCCGAGCAGGTCGGCCGGCGCATACGTGATCGCGGTCGGAGGCCGGGCATGCGCATATCTGGAGAGGGGAGGCCGTTCGGTGTTGACCTTCCCCGCCGCTGCGGACCATCCCGGTTGGGTTCCCGCGCTGGCCGACCTTGTGACTTCGGCGAGGGTGCGTCGCCTGAGGGTGGAAAAGATCGACGGTGAATCCGCTCGCTCCTCCACTTGGGCGGCGAACCTCCTGTCGGTTGGTTTCAGCGATGGTTACAAAGGTCTCGCGCTCGACTCCTGAGGGTTCCAGCGTTAGTTTGGGCACTGCGATAATTGGACAGGTGTCCAGTTATTGGTTTGTCTGTCGTTTCAGGAGGGCACAGCTGTGGATCGAAATCGTCGTTTTGAGGGAAAAGTCGTATTTGTCTCGGGTGCCGCCCGAGGTCAGGGGCGATCACACGCAGTGGCGTTTGCAAGAGAGGGCGCACAGGTGATCGGTACCGATCTCTGTGAGGATCTGGAGCACTCTCCCTACCCGGCCGCAAGGCGGGAAGACCTCGACGAAACCGTTCGCATGGTGGAGTCCGCCGGAGGGGCGATGCACGCCGAGGTGGCGGACGTCCGCGAATACCGCGACACGCGTGATGCCCTGTTGCGGGGAGTGGAACGGTTCGGTCGCCTGGACGTGATCCTCGCCAACGCCGGGACCTATGCGCCCATGCCGGTGCAGTTCGTGGACATCGAGTCCTGGGCCGAGACCATCGACATCAACCTCACAGGTGTGTTCAACACGGCGAAGGCCGGCATCCGCACGATGATCGAACAGAACGAAGGCGGTGCCATCGTGATGACTTCCTCCACTGCCGGACTCAAGGGTTTCTACGGTGCACCCGCATACAACGCCGCCAAACACGGCGTGGTCGGCCTCATGCGTTCGCTGGCCCTGGAACTGGCACCGAATCAGATCCGGGTGAACTCGGTTCACCCCACTTCGGTGGACACTCCGATGATCAACAACGATGTGTTCCCGAATCTGGTGCGCATGGACCTCGGAGGCGAAGCAACGGTGGACGACGCAGCGGAGTTCCTGCGCCAACAGCAGCCGATGGACATTCCCTGGGTCGAGGCCGAGGACATCAGCAACGCCATTCTGTGGCTGTGCAGCGATGAAGCCCGTTACGTCACCGG
>JAUXGW010000135.1 GCA_030621865.1 Actinomycetes bacterium | reverse complement strand
TGGAGGAAGCCCGGGGTCAAGATGAACTGGGAGAGGAATTCGCACAGACCCTGGCCGAGGACCCCGAAGTTCCAGCCGATACTGCTGTGGACACCACCGACCCTTCGACCATGTCAGCTGAGCTGGCATCGGTGGATCCTGCAACCGCACCCGCGATTGCTGCCCCACCCGCCGGAGAGCCAGTCGGGATAATCGAGATACCAAAGATCGAGGTTGCCCGGCTGATGGTGCAGGGCACCAGCCGGTCGGATCTCAAGAAGGGACCGGGTCGGTATGTGGGCACGCCATTGCCGGGTCAGCCGGGTAATGCCGGGATTGCCGGGCACCGCACCACCTACGGCGCCCCTTTCAATCGCATTGACGAACTGGTTCCCGGCGACACGATCACCTTTTCGAGCCAGCAAGGCCAGTTCGACTACACCGTCATTCCTGCCCCGGACAACGCATCCCAGGCTTGGTACACGGTCCACCCGAGCCAGACCGAGGTGCTCCAGGACATGGGCGACAACCGAATAACGCTCACGGCCTGTCATCCCAAGTACTCCGCACAGGAGAGGATCATCGTGCACGCGGTATTGGAGACACCGCCGGCGCCGCCGTCTCCCCCACCACCGGCTGATGCGCCGACGGTCGCCGAGGAGTTCGACGAAGGCCTCGGCACATCTCCCGAACAGCTCCCCAAGGCCGTCGGCTGGGGATTGGCTGCGGGGGCAGTTGCACTTCTCGCGTTCCTGATCGGCCGCGGCCGCAGCAGGCGCTGGGTCGTCTACGGCCTCGCCACACCGGTCGTGTTGTTCCTGATCTGGAACAGCTATGTGCACCTTGACCGGTATCTGCCCGCCATCTGAGTTTCCGGGGGCGCTTCAGCGGCCGCGGAACTCCGGCTTGCGGCGTTCATCGAATGCCCTGCGTCCCTCAACCAGGTCTTCCGATGCCCAGGCGCGCTCGAACGCAACTTCATACGGCACCTCGTCGTTCACCTGCCACTCGAGTGCGTCCAGACCGGCTTTGGTCCCCGACAGGGCCAGGGGAGCCAGCTGAGCAATGTTCTCGGCCAGTTCACCGCAGCGTCGATCAACCACCTCGGTCGACCCGCCCGACAGATCGTCGGTGATGAGTTCCTGGATCAGCCCGATCTCCGCAGCACGTTGAGCCCCCACCGGCTCGGCAGTGAGCATCATCCACCGAGCCGTTGACTGACCGGCAAGCATCGCCAACCTCCGAACGGTCCAGTGGTCAACCATCAGACCGAGTTTTGCCACTGGCACCGCAAACCTGGAATCCGCAGTGCATACGCGAAGGTCACAGGACAGCGCGATCTGCAGCCCCAAACCGAGACACGAACCAGAAATCGCGGCGATTGTCGGGAACTCCAGAGCAGCGAGATCATCCAGGGCGGCGCGAAGTGCCCGGGTGAACTCGAGGTCCTCGAGTTCCTTGAGGTCGGCACCCGCGCAAAAGTGCCCCGCGTCTCCGGATATCACCAACACCCGCGAGTTGTCCTGTGCGGCGCGTTCGACCGCACTGTGGAGCTGCTCCACCGCGGCATGGTTCAGGGCGTTGCGCCGCTCTGGACGCGACATCCTCACCCAGGAGATGCGATCGGCCTGTTCCAGGGTGACGATCTCGGTGTTGCCCACTATCGACCACTCCAGTTCGGCTCGCGTTTCTCCATGAACGCGGCAATTCCCTCGGCCGCGTCCTCGAGTCCGGTAGCCACCGTCAGCATGGGATGCAGCAGACGCAGAGCTTCGGTGGAGGACATGTCCCACACGTCGTAAAAGGAGTCACGTCCGAGCCGCATCACCGCCGGCGGAGCCGATGCCAACCCGGTTGCGAGCTCGTGGACTGCCGAATCGAGTTCGCCGGACGGGACCACTCTTGTGAGCATCCCGATGCGATCTGCTTCTTCGGCGTCGATCCGGCGGCCAGTCATCATCAATTCCAGTGCCTTCTTGGGAGGCATTGACCGACACAGCGGGACCGTGATCATGTACGGCCAGAGGCCGACGTTGATCTCGGGTGTGCCGAACACTGCGTCGTCTGCGGCCACCACGAGGTCACACGACAGGGCCACACCCATTCCCCCGGCAAGACAGAACCCGCGCACCTTGGCCACCGTTGGCTTTCCGACAGACCAGAGTTCGTTGAACAGCTGTGCCAGTTCACCCCGGGCGCCGTGAAGTTCGGCCTGGCTGACGTCCGAACGCATTCCGCCGAGATCTGCTCCGGCGCAGAATGCCTTGTCTCCGGAGCCGCTCAGCACGATCACCCGCACGGAGTCATCGGTTCGGAAGCCTCGCACCTTCTCCCTCATCTGCTGAAGCACATCCCAGCTCAATGCGTTGCGCTTCTCGGGCCTGTTGATAATCAGTGAAGCGATCCCGTCGCTCACCTCGGTGATTAGTTCGGACATGAACGCAGACATTAGAGGCACTTCGGGGGAGCAATATGCACAACACGGGCCGACAGCACCCGGGTACCCCGACCGCCGGCAGTTTCATGACACGCACACACCTCGGGAGCCGGGTAGTTTTTGACCATGGCCCTCCTACCGACGATCGCTGCGATCCTGCTGGGTGGATGGTTGGGAATGCGCTGGGGTGGTTCCCCCGACAACGTTCTGGCATGGCGGCCCACGGCTTGGCCCTTGGCTCTGGTTGGCATCACCTTGACGATCCTCAACGATGTGATCGGCCCCGGTGGGAGCCTCGGGGTCATTCTGAGACTCCTGGCCCTTGGCCTGATCGCAGCATTCGCGTTCCTCAACATCCGCACCGGCGGGATGATCCTCGTCTTTGCAGGATTCGCGTGGAACTTCCTGATCACATTGTTCTTCTGGGGCATGCCGGTTTCGGCTTCGGCGCTGGTTTCCTCCGGAATAGCCGACAACCCGCAGGAAGTCGACGCATTGACACTCACGGCCGGCCGGAAGGTGGCCGAGGGAGCAACGGCCTACCTCGGTGATTTCATCCCGCTTCCGTGGGGTCAGGTGATCTCGATCGGGGACATCCTGTGGCTGACCGGGTTGGTGCTCGTCACTTCTTCGGTCCTCAGGCGATATGAGGTCCGTAGCTCCCGGGTGTCACCCGCCGCCTACAACCGTGCGCTGTCCGCTTTGAACCGGGGACCTGCACCCCGCAAGGGACCCGGGCTGCACCCGTCGCGCCTCTCGGACCGGTCATCAAGGGATTCAAGGCCGCCTCCGGGCTGAGCCGGCCATCACCGGGTTGCCCTGCCCGATGACAAAAGGTGCCTCCTGGGTTCGAATGTCTCCCACACCGGAAACACCGGTGGGAATCAGGGAGGAACATCAATGGCAAAGCTCGGACTCGATCCAGCGGCGATGGGCAAGGTGAGCAGCCAGATGCGGGCGGAAGCCGGCAAGATCGGCAGCGCATCGGCCAAACTCGACGGCACACTGCGCTCGACATGGTGGGAAGGCAAGGACGCCTCCTCCTTCAAGGGTGAATGGGAGTCACACCGCAAAGCCCTGAAGCAGGTCGAGCAAGCACTCAACGAGGCAGCCAAACGAGTCGACAAGAACGTGCAACAGCAGCAGCAGGCGTCCGGCAGCTGAGCACATCTTGATCCCCCAACGTGTTTGTTACCGAGTGGATCATCACGGTCACCACGATCTGGAATTCGATCTCTCAGCAGACACAACAATCGGGGAGGTGGCTCAACTCGCCCTGAGTCACCTCCCCGCCCCCCAGGAACTACGACAACCCACACTCAACCACGAAGGCAGGGTTCTCGGCGGCGAACTCCTGGCTGTGGATTTCGCACCACCATCCGGCGCCACGGTGTCTCTCGTCCACAACGAAGGTGCCACGCCGGTGGCGCCGCAGAACGCTCCCGTGTTTCTCGTGATGGGCGACGGGCGAACACAACTGGACTACGGCCTCAACCAGGTGATCCACGGGGCGGTGATCGAGGTCGGGTCCACCATCTCCGTACGAGCAAATGGTGACTCGCGCGTGACGGTCGACGGTCAGGTGGTGCGTGGCGCGATGCCGGCAGGTGATCGGGCGCTCATCCGCAGCAACTCGACAAGCGCCACGATCGAACAAACCGCCATGCTCGTGCCGCCCAGCAGGGGTCCGGTCTCGGTCCATGGATCCACACCGGCAGCAGTCAGGCAGCTCGACACGGTGGAGGTGGAACTCCCACAGCCCCCGGGTCGGGAAAGACTTCCCGGATTCCCGGTTCTGTCGGCATCTGTGCCTCTGCTGATGGGAGCTGCCATGTGGGCCTTCACACGCAGCTTGTGGTCGGTGGGGTTCATGGCATTCACCTTCGTGTACGTGTTGGCAAGCGGACTGGAAAGCCGTCGAGAGGCGAAACGCGAACACGCTTTCAGGGAAGAAGAATTCCATCAGGACCTCGAATCCACCAGGGATCGGCTCGCCGACATTCTCATCGAAACCGAATTGGAAGACGACACCTCTCATCCCGGCGCGGAAGAGTTGACCAACTGGTTCGAGCCTCTGTCTGAGCGGGTCTGGGAAAGAACTCCCACACATCCTCTTCCGCTGGAGGTTCGACTCGGGCGGAGCCTTCGAGAGAGTGGCATCGCGATCGGCCCACCAAAGTCCGGGCGTCCCGACCTGGTCCGCCTGGCCTGCGAAGTCGGCGACGAACACCGACTTCAATGCCGGCCACTCACGGTCGACCTGACAGCCATCGGCGACCTCACAATCATCGGATCGACGGAGCGTGGAGAGGCCCTTCTCCGCTCAATGCTTTTCCAGCTCGCCGTGTTGTGTCCACCGAGCGTGGTGGCTTTCGACATCCAGCAGTGGAATCACCCCTGGCCCTTTCTGCGGTGGCTTCCCGGCAATGCTGATGCCGAGTGGACCATCCGGGTTGGTTCGTCGCCATCGAGCAGCCGGCCTGCGGGAACCATCGATCTGCGCCTGGCCCCCGAGTCCACTGCATTGGCGGACGATCCATCGGCCATGGTCCGACTGCGTCCCGACGGATCTTCCTGGTTGCACATGGATCACAATCAAGCCGTCCGGTTCGATCCCGAGGTCGTGTCCAACTCGGCTGTGGAGAACCCGGCCCGGGAACTTTCCGCATTACGCCCTGCTGGTGCCGAACGAATTGCGGATTCCCCAGTCTGCGACCTGACGCTGTCGGACATCGGCGTGGACCGCTCGCCTTCGGCACTCACAGCTTCGTGGAACCGACCACCCGAAGGCCTGTCCGCGCCACTTGGCCGACTGGCCGACGGATCCACGCTGCTGGTCGATCTGATCGCAGACGGGCCGCACGCACTGGTGGCGGGAACGACGGGTTCAGGCAAGAGTGAGTTGCTCCGGACATGGATGGCATCCCTCGCGTCCAGGTACTCCGCGGAGGAGCTCAACTTCCTTTTCGTTGACTACAAGGGTGGGGCTGCGTTCGGAGCGCTGAAGCAACTCCCCCACTGCGTGGGTCTCGTCACCGATCTCCGCTCCGGCGGAGCACACAGGGCGCTCGTCTCGCTGCGAGCGGAGCTACAAAGCCGTGAACGCTGTCTGGCATCCCATGGCGCGTCATCATTGCGTGAAGTGCCGAAGCGACACCGACCGGCGAGAACCCTCCTCGTGATCGACGAATTCGCCACACTTGCATCCGAAGTCCCGGATTTCCTGGAGGGGGTACTCGACGTCGCCCAGAGGGGCCGCAGCCTGGGATTTCACATGATCCTTGCCACCCAGCGGCCCGCTGGTGTCATCAGCGATTCGATTCGGGCAAACACGTCGCTGCGAATCGCCCTCCGCCTTCCCGACGCCGACGACAGCATCGACGTCGTCGGCGACCCCGCCGCCTCTCGTTTGGCCCGCGATGCACCGGGTCAGGCCGTGATCCGGTTCGGCCACGAAGAGATCCTCTCCGCCCGCATTGCTCACAGCGGAGCACCCGATGGCGCGATTTCGGCTCCACCCGTGCGCGATCTGGGTCAACCCCGCACCACATCCAGGGACTCAGTCACCGGATCGACGCTGGAGGCTCTGGTTGCCGAAGTTGAGCGCACCCACCACAAACTCGGCCTCAACGAACCTCACCGTCCATGGACCGAACCACTGCCGGACCAGATCACGTTCGATGACCTGATCAGCGGGAAACCCATCGCTGACAAACCAGCTGACCCACTCGTGCTGCCCATCGGGTTGATCGACATCACGGAAGAACAACGCAGGGAAACGTTCGTGGTGGACTTCCGCCGGCGAGGAGGATTCCTCGTGGCCGGGGCTTCGGCCTCAGGACGCTCAACCACACTGGCAAGCCTCACCTGGGCGGCTTCCGGGTTCGATTCCTGGGATCTCCATCTCATCGATTGCCGGGGATCCGATCAGGAAATTCTGGCGGGTGACCGGCTGAGCAGCCGGATCAGGGGGACCGATCACGAGTCTGTCCACCGATTGCTCAACACATTGATCCAACGGCTGGGTCGGCCACAACACGAGTCCGGAAAGGGCCGCGCACTTCTTCTCGTTGACGGCATGGGAGAGTTCTGTGAACAACAGGAACGCATCAACGGCGGGCGGGCCGTGGAGATGGTGGGTCGCCTCGCTGCGGAAGGAGCTGCGAACGACATCCACGTGGCGGTGTCCGCCTCTCGTCGGGCAGATCTGCCGCATCAACTCGCTCACCTGCTCGGAAATCGGCTGCTTCATCGTTTCAACGATCTCGACGAACCGCTGAACTGGGACGCGCCGGCCGCATTGGGCGATCCGGACCTGCCATCCGGGAGAGCATGGAGCCGCGAACACTGGGTGCAGGTGGCGATAGCTCCGGGCGAGCCGACCGTACCGATCGCGTCTTCACGCCTCCCGGAGCGGGTAACCCGGGCAGTCGGCACCGGAACTCCCCCAGTGACACTTTCGTCAGGCCAGTCAAATGCCGCCACCTGGAGCCTGCCGGTGGGAATTGCCTCAACC
>JAUXGW010000030.1 GCA_030621865.1 Actinomycetes bacterium | reverse complement strand
GCCCGATAGGCCCGTGGGGCGAGCGTCAACCCTTCTCGGCTCTTGCGATCGCGGTTTCGACCTGGGAATTCAGCGCTGCGCCCTTGGGCCAACCCAGATAGTGCGTGAGGAACAACGTGATCTCCCGCAGGTCGTCCGGACTCAGGTCACCCTTGGCCAACGCTGAATCGATCTGTATCCCGACGGTGCCCTCCATGCCGCCACCGGCAACCAGGGCCGCTATCAGCATGAGCCGACGATCCCGCATGGATAGTCCCGGCCGCTGCCAGATGTCTCCGAACAGGTGCTCCACCGTGTAACCGAAGAAGTCTCCCAATCCGTCCGACATCTCGAAGGAATACACCTCCGACATCTTCTCCAGGCCGGCCTGGCGTTTCTGCGGATCACTGTCGAATGTCACTTCTGTTCCTCCATCATCAAGCTGCAGGCATCATCAGGCTGCAGGATTGGAGAGTATCGCCCTGGCAACGAGGTCAGTTCCGAATGCCGTGAGGATCGCCAGATAGAGGAGACCTGTGGCCGCCATCACTGCGGAGTAATAACGCTCCTTGAGTGCCATCAGCGTCACGAACACCAAGCCAAGGGTGGTGACCGCACACGCCGCCCAGAACCAACCGAGCATGCCGCCGTACCCATCGTCGATCGTGCCGTTGAAGACCTGGATCATTCCGGGCGAAATCAACAGCAGACCGACCTCGAAGGGCCAGATCCGGCCCAGATGGTGAACCAGTTGCAGCAGCGGCGCCCGCGGCAGCCCGGGCTGAGTCAGGTACCAGTGTCCCAGGGACATGGCATCGGTGACACAGCCGAGGAACAGTGCACCCACCAGCATTCTGCTCACTGACAACCATGGCGGATCGCCGGCAGCCAGGCCGCCGGCCACCACGCCGACCAAACCAACCGCGGGAGCAATCAGGTCCAGATTCGGGTTGAACTCGCCAACGCTGGTGTCGAACTCCTGGGTCTCGCGGTCGATCCCGGTCATCTCGGTGATGCGTTCCGAACGGACCTGCACCCGCTCGCGCTGATACTTCACTCCTGCTGCCCGATGCACCCACGAACTCCAGAGTGCGTACCCGGCCGCAGCGGCCGTGGCCAGAGCTGACACTTCGCGCACCAGCAGGTCGCCGTACCGGAATCCCACAAACGCCGCCCCGAGCGCCATGAATCCGAACAGGCCACGCATCAACCAGCCGTAACCAAGGGACACCTCCCGTCGGCGCGTGGTGACCCACAGATATGCCAGGCAACCGACTGACCATTGCAGGAGAAAAGTCGCAGCGTCGAGGCTGATCATCCGATGGCCCGGTAGATCGCATCCACCAGGGTCACTCGCCTGAACGACAGAGCCGTATCGGCATCGAGGCCGGCGTTGAAGAGCACCGCGATCACGATGTCGCCATCGGGATCTGCCATTGCGAAGCTGGTTCCGCCCTGTCCGGCGTGGCCAAAGGAGTACTCCGATGGACCGTTGCCGAAGAAATGTGAGGACAGCGGCGTCATGAAACCGAGTCCGAAGCCTGCCTCTCGATCCAGGGTGACGTCATGGGTGAGCGGCAGGCGGGCGGTGATCGCGTCTTCGAGCAGATCTGCCGAGAGCACCAGATCCTGACCCGACAGATCCGCGAGGAGGCCCTTGTACAAGGTTGCCACTGCCTCCATCGTTCCGTAGGCGCCGAAAGCCGGATTCCATTCACACGCAGTGTCGTGGGACACCTCCGCGAGCAGAGGCACCGGCTGATGAAGGGTCAGGTCGAAGGTGGCGGAAATGCGGCTGGAGTTCTGCGCAAATGTCTCGTCGTCGAAGCGCATGATCAAGTCGAGCGGATCCACTCCGTATGGCTCCAGCACCGCCGAGTTCAGATAGTCGGAGTAGGGATCTCCGGTGAGATCCTCGATGATCTTGCCCAACAGGAACCAGCCGCCGAACTCGGCGTAGGACCGGTCAATGCCGAACCGCCAACCATCGGGAGGCGGCAGGGTGTGCAGCCAGACCTCACGACTCTGTTCGGGCAGAATGCGTCCCAGCACAGTGTTGATCGTGTGCAGACCGGCGGTGTGACCCAACACCTGCGCAACGGTCCGCTCCGCCAGCCACGGGGTGTCGAGATCGTCGACGACGTGCCCGAGTTGGTCATCAAGGCTCAGTTCGCCCTCTTGCACCAACTTCAGGATGCCGACCGTCACCACCGGCTTCGCAGTGCAGTAGAGCGCACTCAGCGTGTCAGCCGTGAACGGCTCGTGGAGATGGGTCTTGCCGAGGGACACGTCGAGGAGTGTCTCGCTTCCCGCGGACACCACCACCTGGGCCGCGGTGTGAAAGAACCCTTCGGCCGCCTCGCGCTCGAGCCGATCCACGATCTCGGAAAATTCCGGGGTCACGACACTCACGACGTCAGTCTTCGGCGAGGAGGCTGCGAGCGATCTGGGAGATCTGAATCTCGTCGGTGCCGGCGTAGATCTGCAGAACCTTGGCATCTCGCGCCAACTGCTCCACCTCGTACTCCGACATGTAGCCGTTGCCGCCAAAGAGCTGGACCGCCTCATTGGCAACTGCGGCAGCTGTTTGTGCTGCGTAGAGTTTGCCCGCGGAGGCATCGGCGAAGCTGACCGGCTCATTCTTGGCTGCCATCTCGATGTGGCTGAACACGAGGTTCTGGAGATTCATCTTGGCCACCGCCATGTTTGCGAGCTTCAGCTGAATCAACTGGAACTGTCCGATTGGCTGGCCGAACTGCTCGCGTTCGCGGGAGTAGTCGATGCAGAGCTCGAGGCAACGGTCCACGATGCCGAGTGCCATCGCCACTACCCCGGTTCGCTCTATGGAGAAGCTGGCCTTGGATGCTTCGCGGCCTCCGGATCCGGAGAATGCATCCTCCGACTCGCCGAGCAGTCGGTCCCGACCAACGCGGACGTCGTTGAGATACAACATGCCGGTTGGGCTCGAGTGGATACCCATCTTGCGAAATGCCTTGGGCTGCTCGAGGCCTTCCATTCCGGAGTCGAGCACGAACTGGACAATCTTGCGGTCAGCCTGCGGATTACCCTCATCGAGTTTGCAGATGAACACGATGGTGTCGGCGTGAGGGCCGTTGGTGATGAAGGTCTTGGATCCGTTGAGGACGTACTCGTCGCCGTCGCGGCGAGCAGTTGCCTTCATCGAACCGAAGGCATCCGAGCCGGAGTCGGGTTCGGTGATGGCCCAGGCGCCGACCTTGTCGAGCGTGAGCAGGTCCAGAACCCAACGTTCCTTCTGGGCGATGGTTCCCTTGGCCTGGATCGCGGAGGCCGTGAGGCCCATGGAGACTCCCATGGCGGTGACCATGCCCGGACACACCCGGCAGAGTTCGATCACGGGGATTATGGAGAACGCAACCGAGTTCTCATCCCGCGTGCCAGGACCTCCGCCCTCATCCGCGCTGACCTCGCCGGCTTCGATCGCCTTCTCACGGGCGATGCGCTTCTCGAAGGAAGCCTTCGCCATGTCGGTCAGGCCAAACGTGGCGAACATCTTGCGGAGCAGGTCGTACGGCGGGAGATCACCAAACTCGAGGTCTTCGCGGTGTGGCCTGATCTCGGTGTCCACGAAATCGCGGACAGTCTTGCGGACCATCTCCTGTTCTTCGGACCACTTGATCATCTGAAACCTCCGTAATCGGGCACCTGTTGTGCCTGCTGCCGTTTGAGTCTCGTCAAATGATCCGGTATCCGCAAACCTCAGACAGGAGCAGCGTTTGACCCTATGAACGGTGCCGCTTCGCCCCACCAGCCGAGCTCGGGTGGGAGAACCGGAAGGGAACGGTACATCTCGGAGTACGCCTCCGTCTGCAACAAGCCATGCAGCAGCAGCAGAAGTGTCCAGCGGGTGTCTCCCACATCTCCGCCGTCCTCAGCGGCTTCGAGGCTGTTCATCTCACCAGTCCTCAACTTGAGGTAGTTGCGGAACTTCACCCGAATCTTGAGTTCCGGTGCGTCATGCGCCGGTTCACCGGGTTCGGTTTCGGTCCAGTTCGCAACGACACGGCTCATCGGCCGGCGGCCATCCAGAAAACGCACGTCCGTGAGGATCTGACCTGCGGGTGAGCCGAACAGTTCGAAGCGGAGTCGAGCGGTTGCGTCAGGCACAAAGGGCATGTCGGCCAAAGGGTCCGGCAGATCATCCAGTGGAGGCAGCGGCGTGCGAACATCGCCGATGCGGACCTGCATCGAAGCGACCTGATCCGGACTGGCCCAGTTCACCTCACAGGTGTCTGTGGGTTCTCCGTGATGCACCAACGCCCACGGCCCCGGTTCGGAAAGGATGGTCCAGGTGATCAACTCGCCGGCAGTGAATTCCTGCGCGTGGTGAACCACTGATCCGTCTTCGGCAATCGACTCCAGGAACACCACGCCGTTGGCATCTGCTGGAGGTGCACCAAGCACCTCGCCCGCGGACTGGATCTTGATGGCTTGTTCCGGGTTTCGTGCAACGAGTCCCATGTTCAGACCTTCACTGGTTGACGGGCTGCGGACTTGGCGTGGTAACTCGAACGGGTGAAGGGCGACGACTCGACATGGTTGATTCCGAGATCCTCACCGATGCGGGCGAAAGATTCAAAGTCCTGCGGAGTCCACCAGTTCACGACCGGGAGGTGATTGGTTGTCGGCCGCAGATATTGACCGATTGTCACGATGCTCACACCGATCTCGGCGAGATCGGCCAGTGTGGATTCGATCTCGGAGCGGGTCTCCCCCATCCCGAGCACCAGACCGGACTTGGTCACCAAGTCAGCTTCGACGGAGCGCGCAAGCACCGACAGCGAACGGGCATACGAGGCGGATGGCCGCACTGCGCGCTGCAATCGGGGCACGGTCTCCAGATTGTGATTCATCACCTCGGGCCGCTCATCGAATATCAACCGAAGTGCGTCTTCGCGGCCTCGACAGTCGGAGATGAGCACCTCGACCGACACACCGGGAGTGCGAGCGCGGATTGCCCTGATCGTTTCCGCGATCTGCCCCGCTCCCTCATCAACAAGATCGTCGCGGGCAACTGTGGTGATCACGGCGAAGTCGAGACCCATCCGCTCCACGGCCTCTGCCACCCTCGCTGGTTCGGTGGGATCCGGAGGCGCAGGTTTGCGGGTGTCGACCAGGCAGAATCCGCAGGCGCGAGTACACCGCTCGCCGTTGACCATGAAGGTCGCAGTTCCGTCCGACCAGCATTCCGAAAGGTTCGGACAACCTGCCTCTTCGCACACCGTGACGAGGTTGAGGTCGGCAACGGTTCTGCGCGTCCGCATCGCCTCCGGACCGTGCTTCACCCTGGCCCTCATCCATTCAGGTTTGCGGGCGGTTATGGAAAGTCCCTCCGTGACGCCCGCTTCGGCCAGCCGGCCGCGCAGCCGGACGGATGTGTTGGATCCATCTGTTTTCGAGCCGGCACCCATCCCCCGGCTGAACGGGGCCAGATCCGGATCGCCGACCGGGGTACGCCACACGGCGTCACTGCGATCGATGGTTGATGGTTCCCATTTGTCGGCAAAGTGCTTCGCGAAGGTGTCGGCGACCTCTTCCATGGAGGCATCAACTCCTTCCAGGGCCAGCGAGGTGACACCGAACTCCGTGATGCCACAGGGCACGATGTGGCCGAACATGGACATGTCCGGATCAACGTTGATGGCGATTCCGTGAAGTGTGCGGCCCTGCTCCACCCGGATTCCCACCGCTGAGATCTTGCGCGCGTGGGGTTCATCAGGATCCACCCACACACCCGGATAGTCGGGGCGACGGCCGACGTTTCCGAGTCCCATTTCATCCAATGTTGCGATGATCACTGACTCCAGCAGGCATACGAAACCCTTGACATCGCGCAGTCCTCCAGCGACAGCTTTTCGCCCGCGGGTGTCGGGCAACTCCACCAGTGGATACGCAACGAGTTGTCCCGGCCCGTGGTAGGTGACGTCCCCACCCCTATCCACCTGGACAACTTCAGCCCCGACCGAAGCGGGATCAACCAATACGTTCCCCGCCGTGGTGTTACGGCCAAGTGTGTAGACGTGATCGTGCTCCAGCAGCAGCAGTCGGTCGGCAACCGGTCGGTTCCGAATTGCCCGGTCCTTGATCGCTTCTGTGTGAAAACCGCGCTGGAGCGCCCAGGCCTCGCGGTACGGAACCTTGCCGAGCCACCTCACCCGCAACTTTGAACCGGCCATCTGAATCCTCAGAACTCGGAGTCCCAATCGCGCGTCTCGACAATCTGCTTGACCCTCGACATGAAAGCCGCCGCGTAGGCACCGTCGAAGGCACGGTGATCCCAGGACAGCGTCAGGTTTCCGACCGGGTGGATTGTGATCGATTCGTCGCCGAACTCGTCAGACACAGCCACCGGTGTTCTGGCCACTCCATCAGTGGAGAGAATCGCCACCTGCGGCTGATTGATGATCGGCGCCACCATGAAGGACCCGTACGCGCCGGAGTTCGAAAGGGTGAAGGTGCCACCGGAGAGTTCGTCCGGGCCAAGGCGGCGATTGCGGGCACGGGTGGCGAGATCGTGAATCTCGTCGGCAATCGCCCGCAGCCGCATGGCATGGGCTTCGCGGATCACTGGAGCGAGAAGTCCCTCGTAGTTGAGGTCAACGGCAACTGCCATGTGAACGTCATTGTGGAGAACCACTTCGCCGTCGCCCACTGATGCGTTCATGTGTGGGAACTCGCGAAGTGCGTCCACAACGGCTCGCGCGATGAACGGCAGGTAGGTCAGCGAGAATCCGGTCTCTGCCTTGAACGCGGCACGGCGAGGCAGACGAGCCCGCTCGATCGCCGAGTAGTCAACCTGAACCACGGAAATCACGTGCGGTGATGTGGCCTTGGAAAGGAGCATGGCGTCGCCCGTGACCTTGCGGATCCGGTTGAGCTGCTCCACCCGATCGCCGGAACCGTGGGTCATCGGCTGCACCTGGGGTGCGGGCACCTTGGCAGCCGGTGCTGCCTCAGTTGGCGCTGCTGTCGCTGCCGGTGGCGCTGCCCCACCGCGACCGTCGATTGCCGAGAGAACATCTTTCCGGGTGATTCGTCCGCCCACACCGGTGCCGGTGATCGACGCGGGATCGAGCCCATTTTCCTCAATCAGCTTGCGGACGAGCGGCGAGAGTAGAAGGCCTGTGGTTGCTCCCGCCGGGGCCGGAACTCGGGTTGGGATTGGTGCAGGTTCTGCAACGGGTGCAGGAGCGGACTCGGGCTGCGGGGCGGGCTCGGGCTGCGGGGCGGGCTCGGGCTCTGCTGCGG
This sequence comes from Actinomycetes bacterium, assembly GCA_030621865.1. Taxonomy (GTDB): domain Bacteria; phylum Actinomycetota; class Acidimicrobiia; order Acidimicrobiales; family Microtrichaceae; genus JAHRAZ01. Next base: position 9,180 of record JAUXGW010000030.1, on the reverse strand, counting down.
GCTCCTCCGCCGGTGCGGCAGCAGGAACAGCGCCCCCGTCCATACGAGCCAGGAGTTCACCGACTTCCACGACGTCTCCCTCTTCGACGAGAATCTCCAGGAGCACGCCGGAACTCGGAGCGGGCACCTCGGTGTCGACTTTGTCGGTGGACACCTCGAACAGCGGCTCGTCCTCGGCGACTTCCTCACCTACTGACTTGAACCAACGGGTGATGGTCCCCTCGGTGACTGATTCGCCCAGCTGCGGCATCACGATGTCGGCCATGTGTGTTCCTTAAATCTCTTGTCTACAACTTGTATCAAATCCGCGGCTCAGCCGTGGAGTGAGCGTCCTGTGAGAGCCAGCACCGATTCTCCGAACAGTTCGGTCAGCGTTGGATGCGGCTGGATGAATTCGGCGACCTCGTCGACGGTCGCCTCCCAGTTGACGGCGAGGTACGCACCTGAGAGCTGTTCGGTGACCCAGGGGCCGACCATGTGGACCCCGAGGATCTGACCGGCAGTGCCGTCGGCGCGTTTCTCGGCGACGATCTTCACCATTCCGGCTGTGTCATCGAGGATCATTGCCCGGCTGTTTCCGGTGAAGCGGTGCTTCGAAATGGCCACGTCGTAGCCGGCTTCTGTGGCTGCTTCCTCCGAAAGCCCGGCGAAGGCGACTTCCGGATCGCAGTAGATCGCCCACGGAATCCGCGAGTAGTCGACTGGCGAGGGATTCTCGCCGAGGATTTCCTTCACCACACAGATGCCTTCTGCGAAGGCAACGTGGGCGAGTTGCGCGGTGTCGATGGAGTCACCGATCGCCCAGACCGAGTCTTCGGCCGTCCGGTACATCTCATCGACCTCGACAAAGCCGCCATCAGAAACCGCAACTGCGTTGCCCGAACCAAGCAAGTTCTCCGTGTAAGGAGCTCTGCCAACCGAAACCACGACAAGGTTGGTGTCGATCGACTCTCCGTCACCGAAACTCACAGTGGTGCCGGTGGCGCTGCGTGTGTGTCCGTGCACCTGCTGACCCGTGTGGATGTCGATGCCCTTCTTCTTGAAGGAACGCTGAACCTCCCGGGTGATATCGGGATCACAGCCGGGCAGGATCTTCGGCAGGGCTTCGAGAATCGTCACCCTGGATCCGAGGTCGGCAAGTGTGGAGGCAAACTCGCAGCCGATTGCACCTCCGCCGATCACAACAGCGTTCTGTGGGACGTGCGGGATTTCGAAGAACTCATCGGAAGAGACCACCACGTTTCCGTCTGGTTCGAACCCGGGGATGATGCGCGGCACAGATCCGCTGGCGAGTACCACTACGTCACCGCTGATCGTGACCTGTTCGCCGTCGGCACCGACCACAGTGACCTGGCGATTCGCTCCGAGTGTGCCGGTGCCGTCGTAGACGGTCACCTTGCGGCCCTTGAGCAGTTGGCCCACGCCACCCACCAGTTTGGCCACCACATCACGCTTGCGCTGAAGCGTGATTTCCCAATCGACCTTCTTGGGTTCCACGATCACGCCGTATTCGCCGGCACGCTTGACCGTACGCACCACCGTGGCGGTCTCCAACAACTCCTTGGCCGGGATACAGCCCACATTGAGGCAGGTTCCGCCCAGCTTTCCCCGCTCCACAAGCGCCACGTTCAGCCCGGCAGACGCGGCATAAAGCGCCGATCCGTATCCCGCGGGTCCGCCACCGATCACAACAAGGTCGAAATGCTCACTCACGGGGTTGAGCCTACCCAGCTGATCAAGTCGGCGGGATCACATCAGCTGGCTGGCCTGCACAGTGAAGGCGACAAGCAGCGCCAAGCCGCACAGCAGCGCAAGGATGATCAGCATTCGAGTGCTCACGGGCTGCACAGTAACCTGCGCTTTCAGGCTTACAAGGAGCAACAGTGCGCGACGCGTTGGGTGAAGTTCAATCAGTTCTGGTTCTCGGGGGAGGATCCGACATCGGCAAGGCCGTCGTGACGCGCCTCGCCGCCGGCCGCTGCCGGACCGTGATCCTTGCCGGACGCCCGGAGGACGAGATGGAAGTCGTTGCTGACGCGGCGAAGGCCGCAGGCGCCACAACGGTGGAAATGGTCCACTGGGAAGCCACCGACACTGCCAGCCACTCCAGGATCATCAACGAGATTTTCGACACCTATGGCGACATCGACTTCGTGTATGCGCCGGCAGGCATTCTTGGCGACCAGGCTGCGTTCGACGCTGATCCGGCTTTCGCCGCCGTGGCCGCCCAGATCAACTACTCCGGCCTGATGTCGTCGTGCATCGCCGTCGCGAACCGGTTCCGCCAGCAGGGGCACGGCACACTCGCACTCATGTCATCGGTTGCCGGAATTCGGGCCCGCAAGGACAACTACGTCTACGGATCCACCAAGGCCGGACTCGATGCCTTCGCACAGGGACTCGGTGACGCGCTCGTGGGAACCGGTGCCGGCGTGATGGTCATTCGCCCCGGATTCGTCCACACCAAGATGACCGAGGGGATGGATGCTGCGCCGTTCTCCACGACCCCCGAAGAAGTCGCCGACGCGATAGTGGATGGACTCGCCAAGGGGACCGAAACCATCTGGGTGCCAAGTTTGCTGGCGTACATGTTCTTCGTGTTCCGCAATCTGCCTCGGGCCGTGTGGCGCAAGGTCTCCGACCGTTAGAAACCTGGCAGTGGCGGTATCTGGGTCGATCCGGTGGGACGTTTCGATTCCTTGCCCACCCAGAATGCGTGGTCGGCCATCTCGAGAAGCTCGTGGTCGCCGGAGCTGTTGCCGTAGGCCCACATCTCGATGCCATCCAGCGGCTCGGCCTCGCCGAGTCCCAGCCATGCCTTCACAAGTCGGCGCTTCTCGCCTGCCCGAACATTTGGCGGCATGGTGCCGGTGAGCACCCCGTCGACGGCGTCCGGTTCAACTGCGATCACGTCAGACACGTTGAAGTAGCGCGCAATCGGCCGCAGGTAATAGACGAGGGAGGCCGAGACGAACAGCGTCTCGTGGCCGGCTGCAACATGTCGCTTGAGTTGCTCCACCAGGACAGGATTCAGACCGGAGTCCACGAGTTTCGTGGCGTACTCCCCACCCGCCCGTTCCAGTTCGCGGAGCCGGCGGCCTTCGAGCAGTCGCTCGACCATGAACTCCTTCAGCTGATCACGATCGGTCGGCGAGAAGTCGCCCCTGATGCTCGCCAAGCCGGCGGAGATTCCCGCCGCGGCAGCCTTCGGGTAGCCGGCTATCCCCGCCACAAAGGGAACGAGTGTGTCCTTTTTGGAAAGTGTGCCGTCGAAGTCGAACGCCGCGATCTTGCGGGTTCGGCCTGAGTCGGTCATGTGTCAGTCGAATCCGAACCGCCGAGGTCTTTCCGTTCGGCGTAGTCGTTCAGACGAGCGAGCGTCTGATCGATGCTGGAAACGTTGCGCTCCGGCCAACCAGCCATTTGCACGTACTTCACGGCCAGCGGATGAGCGAAGGACCAGTCGAACGTTTCGGTCACGAGGGTTCCGCCTTCGTCCTCTTCGAACTCGAAGCGCCAGCGCCAACCCGCAATGTGGGACCAGGCAATGAGGTGGCCGTCGTCGAATTCCTTGACCGTGTTGCGGATCACATAGGGAACGACCACGCGCATGCGGGTGGTGAAGGTGTCACCGAGGCCAAGCTTGTCGGCTCCCTTGAGGGTGTTCTTCACGGTGCCCGAACCGTCGATCACATGATGCATCGAAGGTGATGCCACCACGTCGAACAACTCCTGCGCACCGGCGTTGATAATCCTCGACCCCGTGACGCTCTGATCGAGGATTACCGCCGAGTTCACTTCGGCTGCATGCGCATGCCGGAGTCGATGCGCACGGATTCACCGTTCATGTAGCTGTTGGTGAGCAACTCAATGGCCATTGAGGCGTACTCCTCGGAGAAGCCGAGACGCTTCGGGAAAAGACAGCCGGCGCCGAGACGCTCCTTGAACTGATCGGCTGATTCGCCTTCGCCGTAGATGGGCGTGTCGAACAGACCCGGGATGATCGTGTTCACGCGGATGCCGACGGGAGCGAGGTCACGGGCACACACCAAGGTGATGCCCACAACTCCGGCCTTGGAGGCGGTGTAGGAGGCTTGGCCAATCTGGCCTTCCACAGCAGCAATCGAAGCCGTGTTCACGATGGCTCCACGCTGATTGTCCTCGTCGGGCTCGTTGAGGCTCATGGCCGTGGCGGCGAGACGAATGCAGTTGAAGGTACCGACGAGGTTGATCTCGATGACCTTCCTGAACAGGTCCAGATCGTGGGCGGACTCGTAGGTGCCGTCCCTGCCGATCGTGCGGGTGGCCCAACCGATGCCGGCTGAGTTGACCAGCGCCTTGAGCGGTCCGAGTTCCTTGGCCTTCTCGATTGCGGCGATGACCTGATCAGTGTCGGTGACGTCGGTCGGCATGAATGCGCCGTCGACGTCCTCGAGGATCTTGGCGGCCTTGTCGGCCTGGTGCTCCAGATCCATGATCACGACCTTGGCGCCCCGGGCTCCGAGGGCGCGAACGCTCGCCTCTCCGAGACCTGAGGCTCCACCGGTTACGAGTGCAGATGCTCCATTGATTTCCAGCATGCGACGAACCTTATTGACCAAGTGGTCAAGCGCGCCAAACGGCTACCAGTGCTAGAACTCCACGGTGTCATTCTTGACCGACAGACGCATCATCACCATGGCCGCGGCAGCAGCAGCCCTGCCTGCGCTGATTGCAGCCGCGTCCGTGGTTGGATCGCGCTGGAATCCCAGCGGGGACTGGGCACTCGAGTACTTGCGGGTCTCCGACGTGGCTGGCGAACACACTCCGCTGGTCGGCGCCTGGTCGCGTTGGGGATTCAATCACCCGGGCCCACTCCTCTTCTGGATGCTGGCACCGTTCGAAGCGCTGTTCGGAACCACGGGAGTACTGTTCGGAGCCGCCGCCATCAATGCAGCGGCGACCGCCGGTGCTGTCGCAGTCGCTTCCCGGCGCGGTGGAGTCCTGCTCGCAACCTTGGTCAGCCTGATCTCGATCGTTCTGGTCGGCAGCCTGGGCCTTTCCCACCTCGTGGACATCTGGAACCCGTCAGTACCGGTCATGGTCTTCTGGCTGTTCGGAATCGCCCTGTGGAGCGCCAGCCTGGGGGACACTCCCATGTGGCTCGTGGTCGTCGCAGCCGGCACCTTCTGCATGCAGACCCACATTGGATACGTTCCCCTGGTGGCGGGACTGGTGTTGCTGGTGATCCTGTACCGGGCGACTGTCATCTGGGTTTTCCCCAAATTCTCCGGAAATCCCCCAGCGGCGGCCACCGAATACAGCGGAAGGGGCAAGCCCGTCGTCTGGGTGGCTTCCGCGATCGGTCTCCTCCTGTTGCTGTGGATTCCGCCGTTGGTTCAGCAACTCACCTCGGACGAAGGCAACATCTCGTTGATCCTCGAGTTCGCGCGGTCCGCTCAGGACCCGGCCTGGGGATGGGAGTTGGCTTACGGCTTCGCGGCTCGACATCTCGGAACTTCCCTGCCGTGGGTCACCGGGAACGCCCGCGGTGCCTTGGGGCTGATGGGCACAAGCAGCTCCGTACCCGCACTACTGGCATTGTCGGGTGCGGCAATCCTGGCCACGTTCAGCTGGCGGCGCGGATTCCGGGCCGCGCCAATGATGGTGGTGATGGCGATCGCAGCGGCAGGTGTCGGGTTGCTGACCACGAGCCGCATGTCCGGCGACATGGCGGCCTACTTGCTGGAGTGGTGGAGAGTCATTGCGGCCCTGCTCGTCACGGGATTCGCGTACTGCGCACTGGGATTCGCCTCGAAGGATGTCCAGAGGGGAATGGCACAGGTGATCGGGGTGACCTGCATTGCCCTGGCAGCTTGGTTCGGCATCCGGGATTGGCGGGTTGAGCCTCCCCTGCCAGAGCTGTCGGATGCGATTGCCGAAGTGATGCCTTTCGTTTCCGACCAGCTCGACCCGGAACTGGATTACGTGATCACAGGCACGGACCTTCGACTTTTCCTCGCTCCGAGAGTCGGCCTGTTCGTCGGCCTCGAAGAGGAGGGTCTCTCGGTATTCACTCCTCCCACCGATCTCTCGGCCATCCAGTACGGAGACTGGCGGGTGATGGACACCGAGGACGCTGACGCAGAGATCCATGTGGTGGAAATATCGAGTATCGGTCGCGATTGGCAAGAACCCGAGAATGCCACGCTCCTGGCAAGCTCGGATCCCCTCTCGCAGGCCGAACGCGACCGATTCGTCGAGATTGAGTCAGCCGCGGCCGAGGCCATCGATCACCCCGGCAACGGTCCGTTGCTGTTCACCGACAAGGCGATCAGCGATGCCGAAGCGGCGGGAATTCCGGACAGCGCACTCACCGAAGCCAAGGACCTCCAACTTCGCGACACCGGAATCTCCGTCTACCTGATCCCGGCTCCCGAAAACTGATTCGCAAATCCCCAGACCCCGAATCCTCAGACTCGTTCGCCCGGATCCGCTGCTTCGGCCTCCAGCTCGACGTCTCCCTTTTCGAGGAAACCCTTGTAGACCGCGCCGGCGAGGACACCGCCCACAATTGGTGCCACCCAGAACATCCAGAGTTGCGATATCGCCGTGCCACCGACGAACAGCGCCGGGCCGGTCGAGCGGGCGGGATTCACCGAGGTGTTCGTGACCGGAATGCTGATCAGGTGAATCAGCGTGAGGCCGAAGCCGATCGCAATCGGTGCGAAGCCGGTGGGAATGTCGCGGCGGGTGGCTCCGAGAATGATCAGCAGAAAGACGAATGTCATCACCACTTCGGAGACAATTCCGGCGGTGAGGTCGAACCCACCCGGTGAGGCGGATCCATAACCGTTGGTGGCAAACCCACTCTCAACGAGGTCGAAGCCGGGCATGCCGTTGGCAATGACGGCGAGAACACCACAGGCGACGATCGCACCGAGGACCTGTATGACGATGTAGGGGAGGACGTCCCTGCCTTCGGCCTTGCCTGCTGCGAACAAACCGAGCGTGACGGCGGGATTGAAGTGTCCACCCGAGATGTGACCGAAGGCGTAGGCACCGGTGAGCACGGTCAGGCCGAAAGCGAAGGAAACTCCGAGGAATCCGATGCCAAGGGGAAAACCGTCGTCACCGATGAACCCGGCGGCGAGGACTGCGGCTCCGCAACCCCCGAGTACCAACCAGAAGGTGCCGAGGAACTCGGCGGCAAGTTTGCGGGACATGTTGTGCTCCGTTCCCCATGAGATCGTCGTGGTCGATGACGAACAGATCTTGGCACCGCGCAAGCCGCACGACGCGGATCCCGAGATCAGTAATGTTGTCCCGACGGCTCCAGTACGCTCGGGATTGACGAAGGAGACGATGATGACGAAGAGAGCAAAGACGAACACAAGGAAGACACTGTGGCTGATCCTCGGGCTCAGCATGGCCCTGCTCGTGGCCGCGTGTGGCACGGACTCCGACGACGGGGACTCGACCGATTCTGGTGATACGAGTGAGGCATTCAACATCGCCACCTACAACGCCGGTCTGGCTCGGGGTTTCGTCGACCAGGCGGAAGAGCGGGCACCACTCGTCTTCGACGCAGTGGCCGATCTGTCGGTCGACGTCGTTGCGGTGCAGGAAGTCTGGACCCCTGAGGACGTTGAAGGACTCGAAGCAGCGATGGCGGACACGTTCCCGAACTCCTTCTTCCTCGATCCCCAACCTGACGATCCGGATGCGGAAGTCGCCGCCGACCAAGGGCCGCCATGTCCCCTCGACGAATCCAAACCGCTGGAAGACTGCGCCCGCGTGAAATGTGACGGTGTTGCCGACGACCAGCTGTCCGACTGTGTACTGGAGAGTTGCGGAACCGAATTCAGCGCCACCTGCGAGGAGTGCCAGAGCTGTCTGGCCGCGAACATCGGCGGAAGCCTCGATGAGATCCTGGATGCCTGCACCAAAGAGGGTGGTGGGAGTGCCTTCGCCTACGGCGGAGCCTTCGGCATCGGATTACTTTCGGCGGAGCCGTTCGTGGAAGAGGACTCGCTGGTGCTCGAGTCCAGCCTGACCCGCCGGGCCGTACTCCATGTCCAGATCGATGACCCTGTTCTGGGAACGGTCAACATCTTCAACACCCACCTCACCGCAAACCTCGATCTGAGCGACCCACCGGTGCCGTATCCGGGCGACGGATCGTGGTCGGCCGAGCAGTCCGATCAGATCGAGACCCTTCACGGCTGGATCGACGAGCGAACCAGTGACGACGAAGTGACCATCTTCGTGGGCGACATGAACAACAGTCCCGAGGGCGAGCAGTACTCGGCGGAGGCACCCGACAACTACGAGCTGCTCGTCGAGGGTGACTGGGTCGATGCCTACGTGGATGATCCCGATGCCGAGTGCACCTACTGCAACGCCAATCTGCTCGTCGGAATCGACGGCGGGACCGGACCGATGCTCGATCACGTCCTGGTGGAGAACTTCGACGGCGACATCGACGTCAAGCGAATCCTGACCGATCCCGTCGAGCTGGAAACAGACGACGGCACCATGATCACCACCAACCTCTCAGATCACTACGGGCTCGAAGCGACGCTCACGCCCGGCTGAGGCTGACCGTCCCTGGCGAGGGCTCCCCATCCCCGCCGCCTCTGCACCTCGGTCACGCGTCGAGGTCGGCGATTCGAACGCGCTCCGCGGCCTCCGCAAGCCGGCGAACACCGCTGCGACCGTCGCGATCGGTTGACCACGTGAGCGCATTTGAATCACAAGTGCCCGGACGCGATCCCGTCGTTCCGCCGGCCCGTGGGCCACCGAGGAGATCGCCTCACTGTCCAGCAGGAGCACTCAGCCCACCCTCGCAGTGGGTTCGCTGGTCGACGCCCAATCGTCCACGATGCGGGCCGCCCATTCGAGGATCTCCGGATCGACTGGACGGTGTTCTGCCTCCAGCTCTGCCAACCATCCGTCGGTAGTACCTTCATACGGCATTGAACACTCTGCACTTATCACCGACGCACCACCGTGATCGTGCACCGGGGGCCCGGAGCACGGCCAAGCCGACCATCGGCGGTCACCAGAGGGACCGCCAGAGCTTCCGCGAGTGCGACGTAGGTGGCGTCGTATGCGCTCAGGTTTTCGCGTAGCTCCCAGACACGGCCGAGGAGGCCCACCACACCGACACGCTCGAGGCCGAGACTCGACCAGACGCCG
>JAUXGW010000295.1 GCA_030621865.1 Actinomycetes bacterium | reverse complement strand
AGTTGATCCACGATCAGGGTTCGCATCCCGTTCACTGGTTCCGTGACCGTGATGGTGGAGCGGAAACCTTCCTTGAAGGAATCCGGCAGGCCGAACGCGCTGAGCAATCCTGTGGTCACGGTCCCGGCCGCTTCGCCGTCCACTTCAAATGTGTGCGCGGTCTCCTTGCCGTGCCGCTCAACTGTGGAGGCCTGGACCCGAGCTGTTCCTGACAGATCACCAAAGAGCGGTCCGCCACCGGCCATGGCACCCAAGGTGGCGATCACTCCGAGTGTGGATTTCGTGGTGCGGTCCGGTTCCGGCAGGTCTCGAAGATGTTCCACAATCCATTCGCCGGCCGACTCAACAAATCCAAGTCCTGCGCCAACGATCGGGAGATTCTGCAATCGTGACTGGTTCGGACCCGACGGGATCGCGCTGGAGCCGCCCTGGACCGCCGTGTGAGTCAATTCGTCGATGATTCTCTGGTTCAGGAACTCCTGGGCCTCGGAGTCCGAAACGACCCAGCTGGACTGATCCCGGCCCGTGATCCCGAGATTCGCATTGGCAATGGCAGCGGCACTCCACTCAGAGTCTCCGAGGTCCACCGACGGTCCGCCTCCGGCCGCCCCCGAAGCAGCGAGGCCGGCACCGGTGGTGACCGAGACGACGCTGAACGGGCCATCGAAATCTTCCAGTTGTGCGGACTTGATGGACGAGGCCGTGATCGGCCCGACGGAGATTCCGCCGTTTATGGTTCTGGTGTGAACTGTTGACGGAAGATGTTCTCCACTGAGAACGTCGCTCGCACTCAGAGGTTTCGTGTGTTCGGGTGGACCTGACCGCAACCCCGATTCGCTTGCTCTGGTGGAGCCCTGGTTGGAGGCCTCAGTCTGCTCTGCTGCGTTGCGCGACAGAGTGGTCGCCGCGGTCTTGAGGCTTGTGGAGGCCGAAACGAGTTCGACACGCCGGGTGGACCAGGAGGTCCTGAACGATTCGGCATCAGAACCGGACCATTCGGCTGTTCTCAGGAGGCGCTGAAGTGTTTGCCTCGCTCGATCGATCTGCCTGGCGCTCCGGCCCATCTGTCGGGACAAGGCCAGCAGTCCGTCCGCGTCAGCCCCGATTCTGGTCATTGCCGGAATCTATGGGGCAACAGCGTGTTGGTCATCGGGCAGGGCTACCCGTTGGGGTGTCGCGGCTGATGCCCTCGCGGATTCAGTCCTGATCCAGACCCAGGACCTTGGCGGCGTTTCCACCGAGGAACTTCGGCCAGACCTCATCTTTGAACGGCACATTGGGCATCTCGGTCATGATGCGTTCATAGGTGAGTCCGGCCGGAAAGTATCCGGCATAGAGGATCTTGTCCGAGCCGCGGGAGTTGGCGTAGTTGATGATCGCCTCCGGATAATGCTTGGGAGCGAAGGCGGAGGTTGAGTAGTACAGGTTCGGCCACTTCAACATGAGCTTCACCGCCAGGTCCTGCCAAGGTTCGGCGCCGTGGCGCATGACCACCTTGAGTTCCGGGAAGAACCAGCAGATCTCGTCCAGGAGTTCGACTTTCTGGGGAGCCAGGGGAACTCTGGGTCCGGGTACCCCTGCGGTGAGGAATATGGGTAGATCAAGCTCAACACAGGTGGCGTACACGGGATAGTAGGCAGCCGCGTTGATGGGAGTTTCCACTCCGCTCGGGAAACTGGTGACTGCCACCACACCCCACTCGTCGTGGAACGACTTGATGCGCCGAACGGCGTCCATGCCGTCTCGGGGATCAACGTCGATGCAGGGCAGGAACCGGTCAGGAAAATCCCTGACTGCCCGACGCGGAGCTTCGCGTGCGTCGTTGCCGACGTTGACCATGCCGCGGCCGACACCGTAAGTATCCATGTTGTGCAGAGTGACTGCCACCGGGTCCACGCCTTCGGCGATCTCGGCGGGAATGTCCTTGAACATGTATTGCGCCGGCATCTTGAAGTCTTCCTGGCTCTCCTTGTCACGGAGGCTCGGAGACAGGAACTTGTAGACCTGCTTGCGGTCCGAACTAGGGAATCCGATCATCGTGTCGATGATCATTGCGTCTTTGGGCATGGCCATCACCCGAAAATAGGGCGATCAAGGGGTCAGGGGCTAGTCGCGGCGAACGTTTTGCCCGATTGCTGCTCACTTGCCCGGCGCTTGCCGCGTTGGCTGTCACGCTATCCGGCCCGGTCCTTCAGAACCTCAGACGGCTGCCCTGTGTGGTGGTTCGCATGGTGGCGGTTCCCTGACAGATCCCATCATCGGATTCCCAGGAGTTGGTGTTGGTGCATCCACCCTCGCCGACGCCCTGGTAATTCACCTGGGCGGTGCCTGGGGCGACGGTCCCGCCTCCGAATACATCCGTGGTCGGTCGATCCCACCGCACCGTGGTTGACGCAGCGTCACAACGGGCGAACACCTCGGACCAAACGCTGGCGCCGATGATGACGGCGCCCGGCACGAACAAGTCCCGGATCACTGTGACCGATCCCGAATCGACCTCGGTGATCCAGCCTCTCCATGCGTTCCAGCCCTGTGGCAAGTCCGGAGGTTGCCCTTCCGGAGCAACCAGAGCCACGGACAGGCGGTATGTGCGTTGTTCGTGCCAGCGGAAATCCCTCGTGTGCGGATTGCCGGTGGCAGAGGGCAGCGCCGAATTCGATCCCGGCAGTATCGAACCTCGGTGATCGTATCCGCCCCAGTTGGCCGCCGTGTTGCCTGGGTGCGCGGAGTGCCATTGCAGTCCGATGTGGGCTCCACCTGCCGCGCGGGACCGATGGTCGCCGAAGTTCACCTGCAGCGCCCAGAAGTAGAGGTCCGGGACCACTGGTGCCTCGATCACGGTGAGGTCGACGCTGACTGAACTCGCAGGTCGTGGGCCGGTTGGGGAATCATTCCAGAACAGATGG
>JAUXGW010000214.1 GCA_030621865.1 Actinomycetes bacterium | reverse complement strand
TTGCCGACGCCCTCGGAGCCCACGCCGACGTGTTCCCGAGTTACTACATGGCGATGCTCTCTGCGGCTGAGCTGACCGGTCGGATGGACCGGGCGTTCGATCAGCTGCACGCCTACATCAAACGCGATATCGATCTCAGGCGGGCGGTCCGCAGTGCGCTGGTGTATCCACTGATTCTGCTCGTGATCTCAGTGGTGGTGGTCGGGGTCATCGTGGTGTTTGCCATTCCGCGCTTCGCTGAGTTCTTCGACGAGTTCGATGCCACACTGCCACTACCCACGCGGATTCTGATGGCGATTGCGAACTTCGTGACTTCCCCGGCCGGACTGATCACGGGAATCATTCTCGTGGCATTGGTGATCGGCACCCTGATCTGGGTTCGCACACCCTCCGGGAAGCGAGCGTTCCACGGATTTCTGCTCAAGCTGCCGCTCACCTCCAAGGTGGTCACGTACTCATCCACCGAGCGGTTCTGCCGGATCCTGGCTTCATTGATGGAGGCGGGTGTGCCGCTTCCGCAGGCGTTGCCCACAGCGGTTGACGGATCCAACAACCTCGTTTTCAAGGAGCGGCTGGGTGTCGCCATGGATTCGGTCCTGCAGGGTGCGGGATTCGCTGGACCGCTTGCCGACACCGAACTCCTCCCACCCACCGTGATTCAGATGATTCGTGTGGGTGAGCGTTCTGGCGAGTTGGCCACACAACTCCACAACGCTGCCGGCTTCTATGAGGAAGAGCTGGAATATTCGATAGAGAAGATGACCGCGTGGTTCGAGCCGATCACGATCATCTTCATCGGCCTCGTGGTGGGCTTCGTGGCGCTCGCCATGATGAGTGCCATGTACGGCATCTACAACCAGGTTGACTTCTGATTTGACTGGGTAGATCCCTCCATCGCTTGACAGCAACTCGTTGGCGTACTCTGATTGTGGCGCAAGTGGCGCGCATACCCCCGGGGAGAAACTCCATATGAAGGAAATGATCGAGAGTCGTAAGTCGAGTCGTGGTCAGGGTGGTTTCACCCTGATCGAGCTGTTGGTTGTGATTGCGATTCTGGCAGTTCTTGCCGGTGTCGCCGTGTTCGCTGTGAACGGTCTGTCCAGTGATGCTGATCTCAATGCATGCAAGGTGGAGAAAAGCACGATGCTAACTGCGAATCAAGCTTCGGTCGCCGCCGGTGATACCTTGGTGTCTGACCATCTGGAGAGCAGCAGCATCAGCCTTGAAGATGGTTTCGTGTCGGGCAAGTACTGGACAATGAGCGACACAGCCAGAGACCCGAACGAGATTTCGAAATTGGAATCGGCTCCTGTCGATTGCATTTGACCTGGCAGACTTGGTCGAATTCGTTTGGGCGGGCGGGGCTTCGGCCCCGCTCGACCCGTTTTCGGGTACAGGAGAGGCACACATGCCAGTAACCACGACGAATCTGGATCCTTTCGTCCAGGAGTTGATGCACTGGGGCGCATCCGATCTGCACATGGCCGCTGGTTCGTTTCCCCGTCTTCGGGTCGACGGTCGTCTGGTGCCGGTTCCGGAGGCCGCGGAATGTGAACCTGAACTGATCACCGAGATCGTTCGTGGCCTCGTGTCGGAGTCCGATCTGGAGATTCTGGATCGGGATCTCCAGCTGGATTTCGCGTTCACCTGGACTGATCCCGGCGACTCGAGTGTCACTGCCCGTTTTCGTGGCAATGCCTATCACCAGAGCGGTAGGCCGGCGGTTGCCCTGCGCTTGATTCCCACAGCCATCCCCACTCCCGAGCAACTGGGTCTGCCAGACGCCACCGCTGCGCTCGCCAGGCGCCCCCATGGCCTGGTGCTGATGACGGGTCCCACCGGATCGGGCAAGACCACCAGCCAGGCCGCGATGATCGGCTGGATCAACCGTCACCGGCCGGTTCATGTCCTCACCATCGAGGACCCGGTCGAGTACGTGCACCATTCCGATGTCGCCCTCATGAATCAGCGCGAGATCGGCACCGATGCCGTCAGCTTCCCGGACGCGCTGAAGTCTGCGTTGCGGGAAGACCCCGACGTCGTGCTCGTTGGCGAGATGCGCGACCTCGAGACCATTCGGTTGGCACTCACGCTGGCAGAGACCGGCCACCTCGTGTTCGGAACGGTTCACACCAATGACGCCGCCCAGACCGTCGATCGCGTGGTGGACACTTTCCCCGCCGGCCAGCAGGATCAGATCCGCACCCAGTTCTCGATGACACTCGCCGCCGTTGTCTCTCAGCGACTTGTTCCCAGGATCGGTGGAGGCCGTGTGGCTGCCTTCGAAATTCTCATTGGTACTCCCGCCGTGTCGAACCTCATCAGGGAGGGTCAGGTTCGCCAGATTCGCAACGCCATCGCCACCGGCCGCAGCGACGGCATGCAGGTGCTCGAGACCTCGCTGAACCGGTTGATTGCCGAGGGCATCGTTACCTACGAGGACGCTCTGACTGTCTCGATCTACCCCGATGAGGTTGAACCGGTGACTCCGCAACCGGTGATCGGCCCCGATGGCCAGCAGCTCACCAACGGCAACGGTCAACCGATTTTCGAACTACCGGGTATTGGTCAGGTCGACCAGTTCGGACGGTCCCTGCCCGAGCACATCGCTCCGGGCACTCTTCCTCCGCCACCGCCGACCGCCGGCGACTCGGTCGACGTATAGCCTGCGGACAGTTCCATTGCCCACCTCCATTGCTCACACCGTGGTTGGACGCGTCCTTGCCGTTTGGTGCGTTCCTCGAGTCAACCTGTGAACCGTGACTGAATCGATCGTCCTCTTCGCGGGGTGCTTTGTGTTCCTGGCCATTGGTTCGTTCACGTGTGTGGTGATCGATCGGCTCCCGGTTTCACTTGACGAACCCGATGAATACGGCGACGTCTACGGCAGCCGCCCCTGGAGTGAGGTTTTCGGCGGTGACAGTCGCTGCTCGGCATGCAAGGCCCATATCGCCTGGTACGACAACGTTCCGGTGGCGTCCTTTGTCATGCTGGGTGGGCGGTGTCGTTCTTGCGGAGCAAGCATCGCCGTCTATCACCCACTGGTGGAACTCGCCGCTCCCGTGGCGTTCGTACTCGCCTTGTGGTCGATGGGTGTCACCTGGTTGCTGTTGCCGGTCCTCTGGTTCATCGCGGTGGCGCTGGCAATCGCCGTGGTCGATTTCCGGATCCTGATCGTGCCCACGAAGATTGTCTGGCCCGCCACCGCTGTGTTGGTGATTCTGGGTGTGATCTCCGCTGGGCTCACAGGGGAGTGGTCGAGGTTGTTGTCAGCCGTGATCGCCATGCTGGCTCTGGCTGGACCGTTGTTTCTGCTGTGGTTCGCCCTGCCGGCAGGGATGGGGTTCGGTGACGTGCGGCTTTCGGTGATGGTTGGTCTGCTGGTCGGCTTCTACTCGGGAGAGAACCTTGGTCATGCAGCGTTCCTGGGTTTGGTCGCGCTGCTGGGAGCGTCGGTGATCGGAGTGCTGTATGGCCTCTTGGGACTAGCGGTGAGCGGAAAGGGCACGAAGATCCCGTTTGGTCCCGCACTGGTCACCTCAGGATTCGCCTGCGCACTGCTCGCTCCCCAGATCCTCGATCCCTGGCTCTGATCCCTTGTTCTTGGCTGTTGTTCTGAGCTGGGGATCTGGTGCCGGCTGTCCGCGGCAAGCCCCAGTGGCGATGACTTGCGGGCACCATGCGCGTGCCAAGTGGTAATTGGTGTTGACCCTCCTGTGGTTCGCCGGCCTGAGCGCGTCCAGGGGTTCGAGTGTGCCCAAGGGCAGGGTGTGATTGCCCAAGGGCAGGGGGTGATTGCCCAAGGGGTATGCCTTGACACTTCGGCGGGATCGTACAAGCGTGTGACATACGACCGAGGTCCATTTTGGGTGCACGGGATCCGGTTTGAGCCGATCTCCGGAACTGGGAAGAGGAAGCATGCCCATGAGGGGCGACCAAGAACCTGAGCGGCTGAGGAGGGGCGCAAACCAAGCTGGCTTCTCCCTGCTCGAAGCCTTGGTGAGTGTTGCCTTGGTGTCGACCGTACTGCTCGCACTTTCCGCCGGTTTGCTGGCATCCGTGAGGAGTTCGCAGGTGGCCAACGAAACCCAGAAGATCGATGCCGCCCTGAGCGCCTACTCCGAGACGGTGAAGGCGGTTCCGCTTTCAGTGTGTCCGACGGTCAC
>JAUXGW010000218.1 GCA_030621865.1 Actinomycetes bacterium | reverse complement strand
TCCGTCCTCTGCCACCGCGTACTCATCATCCGCCGTCAATAGGCCATCCGCCGTCGGTAGGCCGTCAGGGTTCTCCCAGTGGCCGGGGGGCGAAGCAGACGCCCCAGCGGGAATCTCGATCTCGTTGACGACCAACTCGGCACCCCAGACCTTGATCGAATACGGACATTCTCCGAACCCCGATACGACCGAGAAGAAGCAGCCCGGCGGGTTTGCCAGCGGGGCCAGCAGAGGGTTAATCCTGGGGGCAAGCGAGTCGGTGCCGAACAAGACCTCGAGCCGCAGTCCCTGCAGATCTTTCTCGTTCTTGATCGCACCGGCGCAGCCCTCGAAGAGGTCCACCTCAGACCCGACCCCATTTGTACGGCCTCGGGGCAGATCTGTTATCTGACAGACAACATCCGGCCCAGAAGCTGGCTTCAGTAGGACATGTATCCACCTCTCAGCTCCAAATGCCACGGGTTTCTCAAGGCTGTTCCACCGAAACTTCAAAGATGTGACAGGGCGTGAACCCGCAGAGTTGATCTCGGCCTGGAAGGTCGGCTCGCCGCAAGAAGATTCGTCGCACAGTTTCGCCTCGGCCCTGTCGTCAGCGGCCGGATTTGGGTCCACAAGATTGCCCGGGGGCGAGAAGTTCCAAGGTGCCACGCTGACAGAGTTGAGGAGGGTGGGACCGACGACATCGACATCCGCCGCTCTGTCGCTCCTGACCAAGGCCGGAAGAGCAGCGTCCTCCCCTGCACATATCGACAGATTGCCCTTGGTGTGTCTCAGGGTGGTGCTGGCACCGAGCGTCACGGACGTATTCTCGCCGGACAGCGGGTTGCATCTTGGGGTGGGACTCAATGGATCAAAATCGCCAAACACATAGTTGGCGCCGGAGGCACCAAAGCGCAGCTCAAAGTTGTGATCCGGGTGAGCGTTGAACCAATAGTCGCCTGGAGTGAAGTGGAACGTCGCATCGGTGCAGTCTGTCATCAGGGCGTTGAGTGCCAGAGTCTTCAGGTTGCTGTAAAGGCCGGGCAAGAAAGTTTCACCGGGCGAGGGGCAAGAAGCTGGGTCGGAGAACGTGTCGGGAAGTCCCTGGAGAGCGCTGGGTTTCTCGCTGGAGAGGCCGGCGACAGAGGTGTTGGCGCAGTTGGGTTCACCATCGTCAGCATCACGAATCTGTCGTGACACCGAAGGTGGATGGAGCGACTCACTGAGGACACCGCACGCGACACCGAGATCAGAGCCACCGGTTCCGAGATCCCCCTGGAAGTAGTAACCGGAGACTTCGGCGCCAACCTCCAAACCGCCGTTCACGGCCGAGCCGTTCCTCACCAAGACGTCACCGACGAAGGAAACAGGTTCCGAACCCTGATGAATCAAGTTCACGTCGTCGGCATTCGGATCGTTCGAACCTGTAGTCGCCCACGCGAAGGGATCGAGCGCGCCCGGGGCATACGGCTGACTCGCAATTACCCGCACGTCACCGCTGACATTGGGCGAGGGATCAAGAACCGCAGCGCACTCGACGTGAACATCGCCATCGACATCAACTCCGTCAGCGGTGGTGTCCATGGGGACCACCGCCGGAACCGGCGCGCATGGATCATCGGGTTCGGGAGCTGTGCGCATCATTGCGACCGAGGTCTCCAGAGCACCATCAGCGGCACGTCGCTCCTGAGCCAGTTCTTGCTGGGTGATCGCCGCTCGGTGAGTGCTGAACGACAGACCCAGCAGCGCGGTGATGATGACCAAGCCCACCATCATCGCTGCGAGCACTGTGCCCAGAATGTATCCGGATTCCGAACGGGATCTGTTTGCCCGACGATCAGCCGTCCATGGCGACCGGGCGCGTTCCGCCGAAGCCGGGACTGGTCCGCGCTGGATGGGAAGGAGTCTCATCGGACTAGGGTCCCACCGGGATCGTCGTGGTTGTTGTTACCGGTCCTACCGGGACGGTGACGGTTTGTGTGAGCGTTCCGATCGCACCATCGGCGTCAGTGACTGTGAGCGTGACCTCATAATCACCGGGATCATCAAACACAATGTCGACAGTTTCGTCAGTGAAGGTGCCGAGAGGTCCGAAGTCCCAGAGTCGCGAGACGATTCCGGCATTGCCCTCATAGGGCGGATCCTCTGAAAGGTCCGTGAACGTGATGGATGTGGGGGCCGGGTTCGCCAGGGAATGCGAGAAACGAGGCGCCGGTGGATGATTGACCCGGAATTCGTCGGAAACTTCTTCGATCGTCGTGTACTGGGCGATCGTGTAGGTACCGCCACCTGAGAGAGGCACCACGTAAGACCAGGACTCGTCCGTTGAAGTTGCCACGGGCGCACCCGTCGAGTCACGCAGTTCCCAAGACAGAAACACCGGAGGATTGGATGGTGTGAATACGACTGCGTGCCCGGGATCCAGATTCACCAGAGGTGGGGTCTTGGTGATATCCGGGAGCGGGAAGAACAGTGTGTCAGAGTCCCCACCCGGAGCCAGCCGAACCTGGCCGGTCCAGACTCCCCTCTCCCCTTCTGAATCGGTGACCGTGAGGTCAATCGTCTGGGTACCGGATGCGTCAGCCGGGAACGTGTACAGGCCCGCTGGCGAAGCTCCGTCCGGCATCCGCCACTCAACCGTGTAGGAATTCGAATCCGGATCGTAGACATCGGCGTCGAGCTTGAATTCGGTGGTACCTGCGACCCCGACGAGGCGCCCGTCCTGCGGGGTGATGCTGACGTCACGGATTATCGGCTGCTGATTCACCAGATTGACTGTCCTGGAAACGGTGCTCACGTTGCCGGCGTCATCGGTTACCCGCAGGATTATCTGCTTGGCTCCAGATGTATTCCATTCAAAGATCGGCTCAGGAGAATTCGAAGAAGCGGGAGCACCGCCAACGCCTGTCCATTGATAAGTCAGGTCAGCCGATGCAGTGTCCAGATCCCACGAGCTCGTCCCGGATAGGTTCACTTTGTAGGGCTCGGTCTGCGTTCTCGGCTCGATCTGCCCGACGTCGATCACGGCCTGTGGCCTGAGCGTTCCGGGAATCAACCCTTCCAACGCGGCTGCGGTTCCTCGCCGGGTGGCACTGGTGTTAAGTGTTGCTCCGGAAGCCAGTTCTGCCTCCACGTCGACTTGCTTGCAGTCAGTCAAGGCCTCGCAGGCAGCGCTGACAGCCGGCTGAGACGCTGGGTCTTCAGAGAGCCCATGAACGATAGTCTGCTGCGAACCTGCCTTCAGATCCCGATTCAGGTTGAGCTCGCACTCTCGCCGAACCAGAGCCGGGCGACCATCCACAGTGGCCGTCTTGTAGATGACAATCTCGGGTTCGGTTCCCAGATACGTGAGATTCAGGACCACGTCTGTTGACCCACCGTCGTCGCAGTCGACCAGATCTGGCAGATCGTCCGCTGATCCATCCGTGATCATCTCGGCGCTGGCCACATCCCGGGCGATGTAGGTCTCCAGCAAGCGAGTCTGCGCAGCATCGGTGAATCGGCCAGCAGTGTCGCCCTGGCTGGTGATCGCCAAGATCATCCAGCCGCCAACGGGCGCAAGGATGATCCCTGCGATCGCGACGGTCAGCATGACTTCGAGAAGGGTGAAGCCCGACTGGTTCCTTGTGCCATGCCAGCGCGACTGGTGGCTCGTCCGGGTTCCTGAACCCGCGGTTCCCGGATCTGGCATTCCTGAACTTGAGGTTCCTGGATCCGGGGTTGCTCCACCCGGGGTTTCCGGGCCTGGGCCACAAGTCGGGATCACGCCGGCCGCGCCGCCGAACTGGGGATGATCGGAACGCATCATGGTTGCCCAACCACAACTTGGCCCACAGCAGCGTTGGAGGCGTCGGTGTCGTCGGTGACGGTGACGGTCGATCGATATGGCGGCTTCGTATCATCGCAAGGAGTTTTCCAATCCTCCGACGACTTGTCCCACGACTCGGTCTTCGTGATCGCGGCCGTGTAGCCGCTGATCGTGGGTGCCGTCGGAAGCGTGGTGACCGTCGGACACACTGAAAGCGGTGTCGCTTTGATATTTTCGGAGTAGGCGCTCAGGGCGGCATCGATCTTCTGGGTTTCGTTGGCCACCTGCGAACTCCTCACGGATGCCAGCAATCCGGCGGAAAGGGCGAGCAGCACGGTGGACACCAGGGCAAC
>JAUXGW010000240.1 GCA_030621865.1 Actinomycetes bacterium | reverse complement strand
TCGCAATGGTGAGAATCTTGAATTGCGCTACCAGCCAGTGTTCGATCTGGCCACTCGGAGACTTCTGGGGTTCGAGGCACTTCTTCGTTGGTGGCACCTCGGAGAACTGATCCCACCGGAGCGATTCGTCCCCGTTGCGGAGGAAACCGGACTCATTGTTCCAATCGGAGACTGGGTCATGGGCGAGGCGACGCGCCAGGCTGCTCTCTGGCAGGAGCTTCCCGGCCGGGAGGGCCTGGGGATTGCGGTGAATGTCTCGGCCCGTCAGCTCCAGCGCCCGGATTTCGTCGCCGCGGTGGCTGAACATGTGGTCCATGCCGATCTGGATCCGGGGACCCTGACCGTGGAGATCACGGAGTCCGTAGTGCTCGAGGACACCGCCCACACCGCGTCAGTCCTCACTGCTCTCAAGGACATGCATGTCAGTGTGGCCGTGGATGACTTCGGCACCGGCTACTCCTCCCTCACCTACCTGCACAAGTTGCCCTTCGACATTGTGAAGCTGGATCGCTCCTTCGTGGCGGGTGTGACAGATTCGGAGCAGAAACGAGCGATTGTCACCGCAGTGCTCGGATTGACGAACGCGTTGGGCCTGCAGTCGATCGCGGAGGGAATAGAGACCGAGCACCAACTGTCCGAGTTGATGCGGTTGGGCTGCAACTCCGGTCAGGGCCATCTGGTTTCTGACGCACTGACGGCAGAGGTCATCAGTGACATGCTCCTGGGTGATTGCTGGGATGATACCGAGGCCGGCTCGCTGATCTGAGTCCGGCGGTTGTGTCAGGCGAAGGGAATCCCAGGATGGCCGAGTATCCGCAAGGGGTCGACCGCATCCTTTGTGGCTGTGAGTACGGCAACCTCTGCTGCGGAGGTCGTGGCTCGCCACCATTCAGCGTTGATCGGCCCTATTCCGTGTTCGGCGCTGAAGCTTCCATTGAACCGGTCGATGACCAGTCCGAACACAGCGCTGCGGATTTCTGCAGCCGGATCACCGGACATTTCCGCCGGCAACACCACGTTGGCGTGGGTTCCCCCGTCACCCCAGTGGCCGAAGTCAGCGAACTCGGCATCGGGCCAGCGCTCGGCGAGCAGGTCCCTCAATGCATGCCTCAGAGCAACAAGTTGAGCGGGGGAGACGGAGAGATCGAATCCCAGCACGCTTCCCCGGCTGCGCAACCCGGCTGTGATCGTATGCCTGAGGGCCCAGATCCGGGCTGGGGGAGCCAGCAGGGTTCGTTCCGTCAGGTCGAGTCCGGTTCCGGAGAACTCGGCGACGCTGGCGACGAGCAGGTCAGTGGGGTCGGCGTCGGCGGAAGCTTCCACCAGGATCGTCACTTCGTTTCCACTCCCGGGATCCACCTGCAACACCTCTGCCATTTGTGCCAGCCCTGCGGAAACGGCGGCCGGGCTCATCACCTCGAAAGCCGCCAGCGCTGACCCCATTGACAACCGCAAGTGCTGAAGCAGTTCGATTGCCACACGATCCTCAATCGGGCCAATCAGCACGGTTGCGCTCGATCTCGGAACGGGATTGAGCTCCAGTGCGCAACGGGTGATTATTCCGAATGCGCCGGATGAGCCGATCATCCACTGGTGTGCCTGCGGTCCGGTTGCATTCTTGCGCAAGGGTCTGCAGGACCCGATCACAGAACACGCCCGGTCGGCGATCACGGCTTCCACCCCGTGCACCCAGTTGGCCATCGTGCCGTTTCGCATGGCGCGTGCGCCGCCCGTGTTCGTGGCCACCATTGCCGAGATGTAGGGATCTGATGCCACATCGATCGGAAGTTCCAGGCCGTGGACGGCTACGGCTTCATTCAGCTGGGAAAGAGTGGTTGCCCCGCTGACCAGTGCTGTGGCCGAATCAACATCAATCAAGATCTCGGGATGCATGAAAGCCGTGGACACGATGAGCACTGGTGGCCCATCAGGTGAGGGAGTTGAGGCACCCACCAATCCTGTGTTGGAACCCTGCGGAATCAAGCGGACGGGATCCCGGCGAGTGGCGCGATCCCTCGCCCAGGCAACGATCGATCGAATTTCGCTCACCGTTCGGGGCTGGGCAACAGCCAGCGACTCGCCGGCCGGGCCTCGCCACGGGGTTTCGAACGGTTCGGCCTCAACGCCCACAAGAAGCGGCCGGGACACCACAGATTCGAGTGCTTCAAGGCCGGATCTCATCAGTACATGCTGCCAGTCTCCGACCCGCAAGACCGGGAAGAGGATCGAGAGGCACACTGTGGGCTCAGCCCGATCCTCCGAACTCGGGTGTTGCCCACCCTGATCCCGGATTCCCCGGACATGCGATGGAGATGACGTGCCCGAGTGGGATTCACTCGACAATGATCACAAGGCGAGATCGGCGGCCCGACCAATCTCCCGCACTATCCCCGTGGCTGGGCGATGGTGTCGAACACTCCCTTCAGGCTCTACAAGATCAACGCCCACCGGGGAGGCCATTCGGTTCCCTTCCTGATCTCGTGGCCGGCCCGGAGACTCAGTTCGGGTGAGCTTCGGAATCAATTCGTGCACGTCACGGATCTCTATCCGACCTTGCTGGAGCTGGCAGGAGCGGAGCGTCCTACCCATTGGAATGGCGGACCTTCCCTGGAGATCATCGGAAACTCGGTCGTCGACACGCTGGGAGACTCCGACGCTCCCGGACATGAGGGCGATGTGATGATCGAATGTGAGGGCCATCGCGGTTACCGCCGCGGAACGTGGCAGACCGTCACCCGTCACCCGGGGAGAACCAAGTTCTCCGAAGATCGGTGGGAGTTGTTCGACATGTCCAGTGACCCCACCCAGATTCGCGACCTGGCAGGTGTACATCCGGAACTGATGGCGAGACTGTTGCTTCCGGGGAGGACTTCCGGCTCCTGATGGCGATGGCTCCCTTCGAAGGCATCGGCATCGGACTGGATCGACGTTCACCTGGTTGTGGTCCGGGAGAGCGGTCTGCCGTCGAACTCAACCGGCACCCTGGATGATGGTCCCGAGTTCGCGAACTCTTCGGCCGAAGAATCGGACGCTGAACAAACCGTCGAGCGGGGTCCACGGTCCACCGTTGATCCGGTACTCGCCGTCCCAGTTCATGAGGACATACCCGTACCATTGATCGCGGTTCCCGTAACTGCCGGTTGGCCGGGTGTACCGCAGCACACACGCATTGGGGTCGGCGGCCTGAGCTTCCACGGTCGCCGCTACCGTTGGGTCAAACGGCGTGCCGGGCCCCTCACAGCGGACCACGCGTTCACCTGCCCTGCCTTCCAGGGATGCCAACTCCACCGAAGCAGGCGAGGCGCGCACATCGACCGTATCGGTGTTGGCACTGAGTGTTTCTTGCACGGTGGAGGACCATTGGGTGCGCCTGATCGAATGAAACACAGGTTGATTGACCAGAACCCGGGCGTTCAGTCCGGGTGACACGAGGGGTTCGGGGGGAGGCAGCCGCGTCAGCATGCGGCTCCTGGCCTGGCTGATGGAGGTGGCCGTTGTGATCTGGGTGGGCACAGCCCTCACATCAGCGTCGGACGTCTGCGCGACGCCATCGCAGAATCTGACCTGTATGTCCAGGCCATCGGATCCGCCATCTCCGAGGTACGGGTCGATCGCGTTGAACAACGGAGCATCGGTCAATTCCGGGAGCGATGCTGCGACGTGAAAGATGAAGAGGGTGCCGCGGTCAGTCAAGGTCTGCCAATGACAACGCGGGGCATCGCCC
>JAUXGW010000258.1 GCA_030621865.1 Actinomycetes bacterium | reverse complement strand
GAAGACGCGTTGCCGCTGATCATGTCCCACGGCTGGCCGGGGTCCTTCGTGGAGTTCCTCAAGGTGATCGGTCCGCTCACGGATCCCACATCTCACGGCGGAACTGCGGATCAAGCCTTCCATCTGGTGATCCCGTCGCTACCCGGCTTCGGGTTCAGCGACAAACCCGATCATCCAGGCTGGGGTGTGTCCCGCATCGCCATGGCCTGGGAGCAGTTGATGCTTCGGTTGGGCTATGAGCGTTTCGCGGCCCAGGGTGGTGACTGGGGATCGATGGTCACCACGGCAATGGCCACCGGGCATCCTGCACATCTGGCCGGCATCCACCTGAACATGCCCGTGGTGCTCCCGGATGCCGACACCCTTGACTCGATGACCGACGTCGAGGTGGCTGCGTTGGCCCGCATGGACTACTACCAGAAAGAAGAATCTGGATACTCCACTCAGCAATCCACCCGTCCGCAAACCCTCGGTTACGCACTGGCTGACTCAGCGGTCGGACAAATGGCCTGGGTGACGGAGAAGTTCCACGCCTGGACCGATTGCGACGGTGATCCCCTCAACGTCCTCACCGAGGACGAACTGCTCGACAACGTGATGATCTACTGGCTCACCAACTCGGCGGCATCCTCGGCGCGGCTGTATTGGGAGTCCTTCGCCGACGTCAACTTCGATGTGACCAACGTGCCAACCGCTTGCTCGATCTACCCGAATGAGATTTTCCGGACGTCGGAGCGTTGGGCGTCAAAGCGTTTCACCGATCTGCGTTACTTCAACGAGCTGGATCAGGGCGGTCATTTCGCAGCGTTCGAGCAGCCGGAGATATTCGTGGATGAGTTGCGCAACGGCTTCGCCTCGATGCGCTAGTCCTTCAGGGATTTCGGCCGACCAGGAACTTGTGACCACAGGAGAGATGAACATGGCAGTCCCATCCGACGCAGTACCCATGGAGAAGGTGGGCATGGACTACTTCGACTCGGCACCCGCTCGTTTTGATGCACATCAGATCATTCGAGCTACACCCTCCGAGATATTCGACGTGTTCGAAGACGCAGCCGCCTGGCCCCGGTGGGCCATGCCGATCACCAATGTCGAGTGGACGTCGGAGTTTCCGATCTCGGTTGGCTCCACGAGAACCGTGTCGATGGTCGGCGGCCTGATCGGTTACGAGGAGTTCATCGCCTGGGACCGTGGCAAACGGATGGCTTTTCGCTTCAACGAGGCATCCCAGCCCATCGCGGACGCGTTCGCCGAGGATTACCGGGTGACCGAACTCGCGCAGAGGCGTTGCCTGGTGGAGTGGACGATGGCCATGTCGCCGGCGGGTCCGGCAACCAAGGTGTTCCCGGTCACAGCGCCTCTTGTGTCCGTCGGCCTGTCATGGATGCTGCGACAGTTCCGCATCCAGGTCGAAAAGACCGTGGGCACCGCCTAGATCGCGATCGTCCGGTATCAGTCGACCGGGTATCGGTCGACCGCGTCGGGGCCGTTTGGTGAACAATGTTCAGGTTTTTCCGGATTCTTGGGTGAAATCACCCAAGCCGGCGATAGAGTTCCCTCAACGTCATTTCGGCAGATGCTTTCCTGAGGGGGAAAAATGAAACGTACGTCCCGCTTCCGACTATTGACAGTCGCGATTCTTTCGGCCTTCGGGTTGCTTGCAGCAGCCTGTGCTCCGCCGGCGACCGGTGGTGGACCTGCCCCGGTCGACTGGTCATTCAAGGGCACCTCGATGACGGTCTCGAACGTTCAGGACGAAGTCTGCGTCCTCTTCTGCGTCAACACCAGTGACGAGCCGTACCTGATCACCGTTGCGTTCCGCGTTGCGATCGGTGCGCCGGGTTCCGCTCAATCATGGGTGGTCAAGGGTTCAACGCTCCCCTCGACGTCTGCCGGCCAAAGCAGAACCCTCACCGGCGGCCAGCAGGGCAAGGTCAACTTCCCGGGAATTGCTCCCCTCGATGTGATCGATGCGCTCAATCCGAGCAACAAGATGGAAATCGTCGGCACCTACACCTGGGCCGCCGAGGAAGACCTGATTGACTCACTGTCCGTTGGGGCCAATGGTGTTGCAGACATATTCGAGGATGCGCTGAACGACGTTGTTGCATCTGCGGATCTGCCCACCTCGGATCCCGAGGCCCTGATCGAGCTTGTTCTCGACTTGTTGTTCAACAACATAGGTTCGGCCTTCAAGATCATCCTGTCGAACATCCCATGTCTGGGAC
This sequence comes from Actinomycetes bacterium, assembly GCA_030621865.1. Taxonomy (GTDB): domain Bacteria; phylum Actinomycetota; class Acidimicrobiia; order Acidimicrobiales; family Microtrichaceae; genus JAHRAZ01. The sequence continues at coordinate 1,292 of JAUXGW010000258.1, read as the reverse complement.
TCTGCGATGATGTTCTCGGTGGTCGGGTGTACGTGGGCCTCGGTGCCACCGGCGTCCTTGGTGACACGATCAACGGCCTGCTCGGTGGATTCGCGGTTCCGTCGATCACCCTCGTTGGCGACAACTCAGTTCCGCCGAACATCCAGGGTGGCGGGCTCTACACCTTGAGCAGCCCCAAGGGCTTCAACAATCAGTCATTCATTGGTGCCGATGGCCACCACAAGTACAACTTGCTCTCAGGTCCACTCTGATCTGGGACAGCAACGGAATGTGACGAGCCCGGGCCTTGTGCCCGGGTTCGCCCGTTTTGTTGGCGGCTACGGCAGGTGATCCTTGTTGTCGCAGACCACAGCCGGCTCCGCGATGAAGGGAGGCAAGGTGATTGGATCCCGGCGAGCGGAGAAGTCGAGGGTCTCTGCGATGTTCAGAGCGGTCTCATCCCGGATCGTCATCGGCTCCAGATCCCAACGCCATTCGATCATCTTGAGAATCGAGCAGTGTTCGTAGGGTCCGCCTGATTCGAGTTTCTGGGGAGCGAAAGGTCCCATTGCAATCGCGGGAACCCTGAAACCCAGCCGTTTCAGATCCGGGAAGGGTCCCTTCCCCGGCAACACCGTGTCGTCCTGCACCGTTGGGGGTGGCACGTGCTCGTAGAAGCCACCGGATTCGTCGAAGTTCATGATGAAGACCATGTCATCCCACTGAGGGCTCTGGACCAGTGTGTCGTGGACCTCGGCGATGAACTCCTGGGCAACCTGGATGCTTCCGTAGGCGTGGAAGTCGTTGGATGTGCCGTCGAACTCGGCGGCCGCTGTGTAGTCGGGATCCAGGAACACCACATTCGCAAGGTTGCCCGCAGCACTGTCCTCCAGAAAGCGGTCGTAGTGGTAGGTGATGTCGTCGTACTTTCCCGACTCGAACAGTCCGGTCATCGGTTCGCCGAAGCTGTAGTAGGCGGCGGTGAGTCCGGCATCGCGCATTCGGTCGAAGATCGCCGTTTCCAGCTTGACGGGCTTGGGTTCGCCGGGTTTGGGAAAGAATCCGGTGATGTCGATGTCGGTGGTGGCGCACATCTGATAGATGCGGTTGGGCCAGGTCGGTCCCATCATCGAGGAGAAGTACTGGTCGTAGGTGGTGTATCCCTCAGCCATCGCAGCGAGAATCGGGAGATCCTCCTTCACGTAGTAGCTGATCGGGAAATGATCTCCCACGGGCTGATCTTTCAGGAAGCCGTCCATGGCCCCCTTGTTGTACTGGGTCTCCATCGCCTGCCAGATGTGGAAGGGATCCTG
>JAUXGW010000086.1 GCA_030621865.1 Actinomycetes bacterium | reverse complement strand
GGAGGTGACGATCGCCACGCCCGGGCGGCCGGTGGACTGTGCATATCCCTGCGCCATGTGTCCGGCACCCTGCTCGTGGCGTACGAGGATGTGGCGAATCGGACTCTCGATGATCGGGTCGTAAACGGGCAGGATCGCTCCGCCGGGTAGGCCGAAGACCGTCTCCACACCCTCCATCTCGAGGGCCTTGGTGAGTGCTGCGCCACCGTTGGTTTTCATGGTTGATCCGTGTGATTCCGAGGGATTGGGCTGGGTGTTGTTGTGGGCAAGGGCGGTGAAAACCGAAACGGCCTCCCGCAAGGGAGGCCGACGCGCTGCACGGGAAGTCCCGGCAGCGCTAGATCACTACTACAACCGCGTAATGCACCGGTTCAGTCTGCCCCAACGGGACCGCCGTTGCCAACAGCTATGTTCCGAAGCCGTCAGGCGCGGGTGATCGCGCCGACCTCGGCACCCTGAGCGAGAACGGCATACTTGGCCAGGACACCCTTGGTGTAGCGAGGTTCGGGTAGCTTCCAGTCGGCTCGACGCTCGGCGAGGACAGCGTCGTCGACCAACAGGTCGATCGTGTGGTTGGTCACGTCGATCCGAATGGTGTCGCCTTCGGAGACGAAGGCGATCGGGCCTCCGTCGACAGCTTCCGGCGCCACGTGACCGATGCAGAATCCGTGTGTTCCACCGGAGAACCGACCGTCGGTGATCAGGGCAGCGTCGCCGCCGCGGCCTGCGCCCTTCATCGCACCCGTGATTGCGAGCATCTCGCGCATCCCGGGACCACCCTTGGGTCCTTCGTATCGAATCACAACCACATCTCCGGCGTTGATCCGACCGTCCAGGACTGCCTCCATGGCCAGGTCTTCGCCATCAAAGACGCGCGCCGGACCCTCGAAGTGCTCGAAGTCGATTCCGGCCACCTTCACAACAGATCCCTTGGGCGCAAGGCTTCCGGACAGGATCGCCAGGCCACCGGCTTCGTGGATCGGATCGCTGAATCGGTGAATGACCTCGCCATCGGGAGCCGGCGGCTTCAGAAGTGCCAGGTTCTTGGCAACGGTCTTGCCTGTGACCGTGATCTCGTCGCCGTGGAGAACACCCTCCTCAAGGAGCATCGCCATGACCACCGGAACTCCGCCGATGCGGTCAACGTCGAGCATGTGGTACTGCCCATGCGGTTTCGTGTCGGCCAGGTGCGGCACGCGCGCTGCCACCGTGTTGAAGTCCTCGAGATGGAGATCCACCTCGGCCTCGGCGGCGATCGCGAGGAGGTGGAGCACTGCGTTGGTGGAACCACCAAGGGCCATCACGACGGCAATCGCGTTCTCCAATGATCCCCTGGTGATGATGTCGCGGGGACGGATGTTCTCCCGCAACAGATTGATGACCGCCACTCCGGAGGCGTATGCGTAGTCGTCGCGCCTGCGGTCCACCGCGGGAGCTGAGGCCGATCCCGGAAGTGACATCCCCAGGGCTTCACCAACTGACGCCATCGTGTTCGCGGTGAACATCCCGGCACATGCGCCGATGGTGGGACATGCAGCGGTTTCGATTGCGTACAGCTCATCATCGTCGATCGCTCCGCTCGCATGGGCGCCGACCGCTTCGAACACCGAGACGATGTCGAGCACTTCACCATTGAGATTCCCCGGGAGCTTGGATCCTCCGTAGAGAAAGACCGAGGGGAGATTCAACCGGGCCGAAGCCATCAACATGCCCGGCAGGGACTTGTCGCAACCGGCGAACGTGACAAGTCCGTCCATTCGCTCCGCATGCATGACCGTTTCCACCGAGTCGGCGATCACCTCGCGGCTCACCAGCGAGGCTCGCATGCCCTCGTGGCCCATGGAGATTCCATCGCTCACTGCAATGGTGTTGAACTCGATCGGGAATCCGCCGGCGGCGTGGACGCCCCGCTTGGCTGCCTTGGCGAGGCGATCGAGAGGCATGTTGCACGGAGTGACCTCATTCCACGATGACGCCACGCCAACCTGCGGCTTGTCCCAGTCGTCGTCGGTCATTCCGATTGCACGGAGCATCGCCCGCGCCGGGGCTCTGCTGGGGCCTTCAGTGACGTCGGTGGAGCGTGGTTTGAGCGGGTTCGACCCGTCGGCAGTCATGGGTGGAGCCTACGACCCGTACTGAACAGGGTCGATCTGGATACAGGGGACCTTGGGTATTTCCAGCTCCACATCGTCAGCAGTGATCACCGCCACAACACAACGCTCGGTGAATCCCTGCCACCAACCCTCAGGCTGGAATCGGGCCACGGCCCGGTCTGCTCCGGCAATCACGCTCACGAAGTCGCCCTGGTCGGCCATCGCCTGGGCAACGCTGCCCGCAGTCTGGCTACCGGCGTTGAATGCCAGGAAGTCTTCGGGCGTGCTGTCTCCCAGCAAATCCTCGAGTTCCGCCACTCGTTCGTCCGTCTGGGTGGTGGCGAGATCATCGGCATAACGCTTCACACCGAAAAAGGCGACGACAATGAGAATTAGTGCCACGGCGCCTATGACGACACTCTTGGGCACCGGGCCACCGGTCAACCTACGGCGCTTCTTCACAGAACGAATCCACCAACCAACATGCCTCCACTCCAGCACACCCAGCTGCCCTCCGGGACACACCCTTGACCGCAGATCCGCGCACTGTTGATTCACGGTCGCTGAACCGCCAGATCTGGGCATTGGCCGGCCCGGCTGTCCTGACCCTCGCCGCCGAACCGATCTACCTGCTCGCCGACACTGCGGTGGTGTCCAGACTCGGCACCGAAGCCCTCGGCGGACTGGCCGTTGCCACCGCGATCCTGCTGTTCGCTTCCGGAATGTTGATATTCCTCACCTTTGGAACGGCTGCCACGGTGGCACGCCTGATCGGTGCGGACGATACCGCAGAGGCGAACGAAATGTCGGTCCAGGGACTCTGGTTCGGTCTGGGTCTGGGCCTCATCGTGGCTCTGCTCCTCGCCGCGACATATCCGTACCTGCTCAACCTCTTCGGGGCGGAACCGGAAGTTCTGGAGTCGGCAGAAACCTATTTGTTGGTCAGTCTGTGGGGTATGCCGGCGGTCACCGTGACAATGGCCGGCGCCGGCGCACTTCGGGGTCACCTGGATACGGTCACACCTCTGGTCGTGAGCATCGCCTCCAACACCATCAACCTCGGACTCGACTTCCTCTTCATCTTCGGATTCGGCTGGGGAATCGGGGGATCTGCTGCGGCAACGGTGATCGCGAAGTGGGTCTCGGCAGCCGCCTTCACCGTCATGGTGTTGAGAATGGCCCGGGCCTCGCGGGTCGGGCTCCGGCCGGACCGGTCCAGAATCTCCCGGATGGCCGTGGTCAGCCGCGATCTCTTCATCCGTACTGTGGCACTGCGCGCCGCGTTGACGCTGTCGGTCGCGCTGGCCGCCGGCAAGGGAACCGCGGCACTGGCTGCATATCAGGTCGCCTATCAGGTGTTCGGATTCATGGCCTACCTGCTGGACTCGCTGGAGGTCGCGGCGCAATCACTGGTTGCCAAGGCGCTGGGAGCAAGCGACGCTGCCATGGCACGAATTACTGCCAAGCGAATCCTTCAGTGGGCATTCGGGTTGGGGATGGCCCTCGGAGCGACAACCTGGTTGCTGTCCGGCACCGTTGCGTCATGGTTCACAGACGATCCCGCGGTGATCCCGCTGCTGACCGCGAGCTTGATCATGGTCGGACTGATCCAGCCGATCGGCGGGGTTGCCTACGCTCTCGACGGCATCCTCGTGGGTGCGGCCGATCAACGATTCCTGGCAGTTGCGATGGTCGGGTCGCTCGGAATCCTCGCAGCCGGCGCGGTGGTCGTGAGCAGACTCGATGATCTGTGGCCCATCTGGGCCCTGATCGGCATCTTCATGGCGAGCCGGGTGATCTTCCTCGGTTGGCGCTATCGGGGAAACAAGTGGTTGCACACCGGATCCGCAATGACCTGACCGCAATGGCTCCTCGCCGCAATGGCCTCCTGCTCCGTGATCAGAACGAAGCCATGTGATCAGAACGAAGCTCTGCGATCAGCTGGGAACTTCGCAATTTCCGACCACCCAGGCGGCCAATCCGTCACTGGCGGCCTGCACCTCCGGCGAGTTGATCAGTGCGCTTGCCTGTGCATCGGCATCGGCGGCGCGAGGATCGATGGTGGACATGCCGCTCCACACGGTCTGCATCTGTGTGAGCGCCGGGCGAAGATCATCAGCTGCAATCTCAATCATGTGGCCGAACACCTTCTCGAGCGCAGCAAACAGCTGGGTGAAACCGGCCGGGTTCGACATGAGACTTGTCAGGTTGATGTCAGATCCGGTGATGTCGGCCATTGCCTGGCCGGTCAGCAGCACACAAAGATCGTCTTCTTCGTTCAGGGCGTCGATTCGCAGAATGAGTTCGTTGACATCTACGTCGCCACTGAATCCCGGACTCCCCGAGTCATCTGATCTGCCCGCCACAGGCGCGGTGGGCAACGGACCCTCGGGAGCAGTGTCGTTGGGATCGCTCGCCAGTTCCGAGGTGGGGTCACCACCACAAGCAGCAGCCACGAGTGCCACAGCCACAACTACCAATCCGATTCGCAATCCGATTCGCCAACTGGCCTTCATCCGCCCGCCCATCTGATTTCCGCCTTGCTTCGCCATGCTACGCCTTGAGGCTCGCCGGGAGCATGCCGGGAGCCTGTGGGCAATGTCCCCATCGCCTGCCACCACACCGGATCGCCTACCACCACACCGGATCACCGGCCGCCACAGCGAGCCGGGTGCCCCTCAGCGTCTGGAGTTGAGAAGTTTCGTCACGACCTTGCCGTCGGCCTGACCCCTGGTGGCCTTCATCACCTGACCCACGAAGAAGCCCATCACCTTGGTGTCACCCTCGAGGAACCGCTGCCACTCATCCGGGCTTCCTGCGATGAGGTCATCAACGATGCCTTCCAGCTCGCTGTTGTCCATCGCCTCGAATCCCTTGGCCCGAGCGATGTCAGCGGGAGAACCACCGCTGGAGACCATCTCCGCAAGAACCTGTTTCGCCTGGGTAGCTGTGAGATCTCCACCGGTTTCCATCGTCACGAGGCTCGCGAACGCACCAGGATCCAGATCCAGCGATCTCTCGTCAGACAGGTTGTGTTCTGCGTGGGTGAGCGTCCGGACAGGGTCGGCGCCGGCGTCAATGGCAGCCAGACAGAGTTCATCCAGCCCTCGTTCCACCACGATTGCAGTCTTCGCCAGGTCCACACCGGAAGCTTCCGACAGTCGATGGCGACGTGCAGCGGGCAGCACGGGCAGCGCTGCCCGCACACGTTCGATCCACTCCTCGCCCGGATCGACTTCAACGAGATCGGGTTCCGGGAAGAATCGGTAGTCGTCGGCCTCTTCTTTCGAACGCAGCTTGTGGGTTCGTCCGTCGTCCTCATTCCAGTGCCGGGTCTGCTGCTGTACACGCTCACCAGCGGAGATCATGTCGACCTGCCGGACCGCCTCGTACTCGATGGCGCGACCCAGGGAACGTAATGAGTTCACGTTCTTGACTTCGCAACGAGTGCCCAGTTCGGTTGTTCCACGCGGACGAACCGACACGTTGCAGTCGACCCGCATCGATCCTTCCTCCATCTTGCCGTCGGAGGCGCCCACGGCCATGAGAATTGACCGCAGTTCGGACACATAGGCCTTGGCCTGATCGGCACTGCGTATGTCCGGTTTGCCGACGATCTCGAGCAGCGGCACTCCAGCTCGGTTGTAGTCAATCGTGGAATGGCCGGCATCGTGGATTCTTCCGCCACCACCCACGTGGGTGGACTTCCCGGTGTCCTCTTCCAGGTGGGCCCGCTCCACGCCGATCACGGTGCCGTCTGGCAGCTCCAGATGACCCTCGTCATCTATCGGACGGTCGAACTGGCTTATCTGGTAATCCTTCGGAAGGTCGGGGTAGAAGTAGTTCTTGCGGGAGAACTCGTTCGGCTGAACCGTGCAGTTCAGTGCGAGTCCGACCCGTATGGCCAGCTCCACAGCCTGTTCGTTGAGTACCGGCAAGGATCCGGGCAGCCCGAGCGTGAGCGGATCAATGTTGGTGTTGGGCTCACCGCCGAACTGATTGATGGCCGAGGAGAACAACTTGGTCCTGGTCGACAATTCGGCATGGACCTCCAGGCCCACCACGATTTCCCACTTCTCGAGGTCGATCGTGGTTCCGGTCGCGTCACTCATTCTGCATCTCCCGGGGCCGCCGACTCCAGCACGGCGGCAGTCGTGAACATCTGTTGCTCGCCCCGGGGTGGAGCCAGTACCTGCACGCCGATCGGCAAGCCGTCGTCTCCGGCACCGAACGGCACCGAAATCGCGGGATGGCCCGCCAGGTTCGTCGGGATCGTGCAGACGTCATTCAGGTACATGGCCATCGGATCCGATGTCTTGTCACCGAAAGGGAACGCCGTGCTCGGCGAGGTTGGCGAGAGCAACACGTCGAACTTCTCATACGCCACCTGAAAGTCGGCACGTATCAGTGTGCGGACCTTCAGGGCCTTGCCGTAGAACGCGTCGTAATACCCGGCTGACAGGGCGTAGGCGCCCAACATGATCCGGCGCTTGACCTCGTCTCCAAACCCTTGGGTGCGGGTGGCGAACATCATTTCGTCGGTTGTGTTGCCCTCCACCCGATTTCCGTATCGCACGCCGTCGTATCGGGCCAGGTTGGAGGAAGCTTCGGCAGGCGCCACCAGGTAGTAGGCGGACAAGCCGTAGGTGACTGCCGGAATCGACACCTCCTCCACGGTCGCTCCAGCCGCTTCCAGGGCATCTGCCGCTTCGCGGGTGCGGGCGGCGACGTCGGCATCAATACCCTCGCCCATCATCTCGGTGATGAGTCCTATCCGGGTGCCGACGACTCCATCATCGAGATGTGGGGACAACTCGGCGAAGGGTTCATCGATCGACGTGCTGTCTCCCGGATCGTGACCCGCGATGACCTCGAGCAGTACGGCGGCGTCGGCGACAGTGTTGGCAAACGGCCCGATCTGGTCAAGCGAGCTGGCAAAGGCGATGAGTCCCAGGCGAGACACCGCTCCGTAGGTCGGCTTCACGCCGACCACTCCGCAGAGCGCCGCTGGCTGGCGGATGGAACCTCCGGTGTCCGAACCGAGCGAGATGGGCACAAAACCGGCGGCCACCGCGGCCGCCGATCCACCAGAGGATCCACCGGGAACGCGACTGGTGTCGCGAGGGTTTCTGGTGGGTCCGAACGCCGAGTTTTCCGTCGAGGAGCCCATCGCGAACTCATCCATGTTCGTCTTGCCGATCACCACGGCCCCCGCCACGCCCAGTCGTTGTACGACTGTGGCGTCATAAGGCGGCTTCCAGCCTTCGAGAATCCTGGAGGAACAGGTTGTGGGCACAGCGCGGGTACACATGTTGTCCTTCAGGGCGACCGGTACCCCGGCCAGTGGCCCCGGATTCTCCCCCGCCTCCACCGCAGAGTCGACAGCTTCGGCGGTGGAGCGGGCTTCGTCCACCATCACATGGTTGAAGGCGTGAATCTCGGCGTCCGAAGAACCGATCCGCGCCAGGTGATCTTCGAGTACCTCGCTGGCAGTCCGTTCTCCCGAACGCACGGACACAGCAATGTCAATCGCTGTGGGATAGGTGCCCGGCTTCGAAGTCATCACCGTTCTCCCAGCGATGGTGGAACCCGGAACTGATCGTTCTCGACCGACGGTGCGGCCGCCAGTACCTCGGCCCGATCCAGTGGTTCGCCGGGTTCGTCCGCGCGGAACACATTGACCAGCGGCAGTGGCCTGGCCATCGGCTCGACACCATCGAGATCCAGGGATTCGATGTCCCTGGCGTGATCGAGGATGTCGGCCAACTGATGGGTGAAGAGCTCGAGCTCATCGGCATCGAGCGTGAGACGCGAAAGATTCGCTACCTTCGCCACGTCGTCAGCGCTGATCCTGCTTTGATCCGCACCGCCATCATTGGCCGGAGATTCTGTGTTGTCCGGAGATTCGGAGGGTCGGTCGTTCATGAGTGATCGATCCTACAGGTCACTCCCCCGGAGCGAATATTGGCTGCGCGCCTACTCCCGATCGAGGGTGCCTACTCGCGATCGAGGGACAACATTCTGATCGCGTTGCCCCGCAATATCTTGTAGGCCGCCTTCTCATCAACCCGAGTCATGAGATCCTCCGCGTACCTCTTGGAGAAGGGCCACGACGTGTCCGTGTGCGGGTAGTCGGTCTCGAAACAGATGTTGTCCTCACCGACCTCATCAAGGTTCTTCACGCCGTGTCGATCAGAGGTGAAGCAGCCGAATATTCGGCCCCAGTAGTAGGTCGACGGTGGATCCGGCAGAATTTCCTTGTTGCCCATCCACGAATCGTGATGTTCCCACACCTGATCCGCCCGTTCGAGAGCATAGGGAATCCAACCGATCTGGCCCTCCGAGTACGAGAGCATGAGGTTCGGGAAAGTGATCAATCGGCCGGAATAGAGCCAGTCCGCCATCGAGGCCATCGAGTTGTTGAACGCCAGGGTTCCTCCTACTCCCTCTGGGGAATCTGGCGACGCCCCGGGCGTGGTGCTGGAAGAGCCGACGTGCATGTTGAGCGTCACCGAATGCTCGTTGCAGACCGCGAAGAGAGGATCCCATTCGCCGCTGTGGATGGAGGGGAGATCGAGCTTCGTGGGCAGTTCGCTGAAACAAATGGCGTGAACGCCCAAGGCTGCGACCCGTTCGACTTCCTTGACCGCCAGATCGACGTCCCACAGCGGTATCAGGCAAAGCGGGATGTTGTAGCCGCGAGACGGTTCGCAGAATTCCTCGATCATCCAGTTGTTGTATGCCTCCACGCAGGCGAGACCGAGTTCCTTGTCTTTTCCTTCCTTGAAGGTCTGACCACAGAACCTCGGAAACGTGGGGAACGGAAGCGAACCATCCACCCAATTGAGCTCGAAGTCCTTGATCCGTTCATCTCGATCCCAGCAGCCGGGACGCATCTCGTCGTAGGTGATCGGCTCCATCCTCATCACCGTGCGATCGAAACTGTCGGGGTCGCCGGTCGGGGTGGCGATCTTCGGAATCGCCACAAAGGCCTTCTGTACGTAGATCAGCTCTCCGTCGTAGACCCAGGCGTCTCCCCATTCCCCGTCGTCGGAGATCTCGTTGCTGTACCGCGCTCCGGGGTAGTGAACGAACGGAGCCCACTTCTCCCTGATCACCTTGGGCCCACGTTCACGGAACTTCTCTGGCAGGTACTCCTGCCATACGTGTGCGGGCTCAACGACGTGGTCGTCCACGCTGATGATCTTCGGGGGTTCGGTAACCGCGCTCGTAGCTGGGTCTGTCATGCTGCCTCCCGGGCTCGTTCTTCTCCAAAACTTGACACGCGTGTCAGGTTAGCTTTCAAACTCATCGTCTGCAGCATGGCGATCCGATGGTGCCGCGATACTGCGGTTCAATAGGGTTTGGTTGGTGAGCAGTCCAGA
>JAUXGW010000231.1 GCA_030621865.1 Actinomycetes bacterium | reverse complement strand
CGACCAGGTTGTTGGCATTGCCGCTGAAGACTGCCCAGCGGCCGGAGCCGGATATGGAGGTGTCGTAGATGTCGCCGCCAGTCGCCTCAACGCCCAAGGTGGAGACACTGGTGCGCACTGCGCCGGGCTGATCAGGCTCAACACTTGGTGGAGCCGCGGCGACTTCGGACAGCGGCAGCAGCGCAGCGATCACTGCTCCTGCCAGCAACACCCCGACGGGCTTCCAGTTGGTCCCTGCCCTGCCAGTTCGCCCACGCATCCCGATGACACTATTTGTGGATTGCGGAGTGAGCAACCGAATCGCACCGCGTCATCGAGGCTCAGCCATTGCGGGTCATCGGGGCTCACAAGCGTGGAAGCGAGCAGCCGGCGGTGCCGACGGGGTGCAGGACAGGGAATGCTGACTCCTCCGCCGAAGTCGTTTCGCCCTCCGTCGTCGGGTCCGGATGAATGGGTGGAATCCGCAGGGCCACCCAGGTTCGTCGGCGGCCTAACCCAGGTCGATCACAGCGACGCCAGAGCCGAACGGGTCGCAGTCAAAGTGCAACTGGAGTCCGGTTGCACCCTCCGGAACCTCATAGACGATGGTGCCTCGTCTGAATCCGCCGGCCGGAATCTGGCCGCTAGGTGGCTTGGACGGGGTGTCCGCGAAGATCGCCTGATCCCAGGAGCGGTTCGTGGCGTCTTCGATTGTGAAAAAAATCAACGATGACACCCAGGCGGAACGTTTGCTGAGGTTGGTAACCTCCACGTCAACACCAACCCATTTCATGCCCGGATCGGGAGTGAAGAAGTCGTCGGAGGGATCAACCGGAGCTACTCCGTGGACCTGCACGGTCCAGGTGCCGAGTTCCACCAGGTCGCCCACGGCGTAAGCCTCCGAGTTGTCATCGGTGAATCCTTCCGACTCGTCCGGCTGGCTGTCGGCCGAAGTGGTTGTGGGCGCCGGTCTGACGAGTTCTGGTTCATCGTCGGAGACTGCCACGATCAGCGCCGTGCAGCCCCCGATGAGCAGCAGCGCAGCGAGCACCGCCCCGATTGCCATGGGTCCGCATCCACTGGACTTTGGCGCGGCGGCAACGGGTGGAAATTGTGGCGCAGCTTGCTGTTGATTCCAGGATGTCCCGGGCCTTTGCTGCGGTGAATACCACTTGCCATCGTTGGCCTGCCACCATCCGGGTCCCCGCGGAGTGTCGCTCATCACGTCGATCGTAGGGCGCAACGGGTCCCATCCAGGCGAACCGTTGTTGGGTTCCCCGCGTTTCCACGTTCAGCGGCCTGGGCAGACACCGGTGGAGCCGCTCTCGCTTGTCGCGTCATCGCCAGTTGGGTTCGTGGCAGTCTGGCCCGGAGCATTTCCGTGACGTGAGGGGCAACAATGCTGCGACCCGACAGACCCATGAACATTGCACCGGCTTCCGTGCGGGACTACCGCGAACGTGCCCGTCGGCGTCTGCCGCGGCAGCTCTTCGATTACATCGACGGAGGTGCATACGAAGAGACGACGATGCTGGCGAACGTCGAGGATCTGGCGTCGCTTCAGCTTCGCCAACGAATACTGCGAGACGTCTCGGATCGCCTTCTGGAAACAACAGTTCTGGGTGAGGACCTGGCGATGCCAGTGGTTTTGGCTCCCGTCGGCTTGGCCGGGATGTTCGCCACCCGCGCCGAAGTGCAAGCCGTGAAGGCGGCGCAATCCGCCGGTATCCAGTTCGTCGAGTCAACCGTGTCGATCTGCTCGGTGGAGGAGGTGGCAGCCGCTGCATCGAGGCCACCCTGGTTCCAGCTGTACGTGATGAAGGACCGCGGCTATGCCCAGGATCTGATGGCTCGCGCACAGGCCGTTGGTTGCCATGTGCTGATGCTCACCGTTGACCTTCCGGTCGTCGGAGCCCGGTACCGTGATACCCGCAACGGTCTTTCGGGCGGATTGTCGTCATTTGGAAACCTGCGCAACAAGCTGGACTTGATGAGCCATCCACGCTGGGTCTCCGAAGTTGCCCGCTCGGGAAAGCCGCTCACTTTCGGCAATCTCGAAACAGCCGTTCCGGACGCCCAGATGCCTGCCGATTTCCAGGACTGGGTGGACAACCAGTTCGATCCGTCTGTCACCTGGGACGACATCGCCTGGGTTCGTGAGCATTGGCACGGAAAGATCGTGTTGAAGGGACTGCTCGATCCCGAGGATGCCCTCGCGGCAGTCGCCCAGGGAGTTGACGGCATCGTCGTGTCGAACCACGGAGGTCGGCAGCTCGACACCGTGCCGTCCACAACTGCAGCCCTGCCTCCGATTGTCGATGCTGTCGGAGGCAAGCTGGAGATTCTGGCCGACGGTGGGATTCGCAGCGGTCTTGACGTGGTCAAGATGCTGGCTCTGGGTGCCGACGCAGTTCTGATGGGACGTTCATGGGCATGGGCGGTTGCCTCCGGGGGCGAACCAGCAGTGCGACACATGCTTTCGGTGATCCGCAAGGAGATGGAAGTTGCTTTGGCGCTCACCGGAGTCCCTGACGTGCGCGACCTCACTCCCGACATGCTTGTCGCGGATTCCGTTCAACGGGTCTGAACGGCATAGAGCGTGTCAGGAGCCGGCCCGTGGTGGCGCAACACAACGATCTATCAGGTGTATCCCCGTTCCTTTTCTGACAGCAACCGTGATGGAATCGGTGATCTGCCCGGCCTCATCGACCGACTGGACCACGTATCGGACATGGGTTTCGAGACGTTGTGGGTATCTCCGTTCTTCAGCAGTCCCCAGGACGACTTCGGCTACGACGTTTCCGACTTCCGCGGCGTGGCACCCGAGTACGGAACATTTGCCGATGCGCAAACGCTGATCTCCGAAGCTCACCGCCGTGGTCTCCGAGTGATGTTTGACATGGTGTTCAATCACACGAGCGCCGAACATCCGTGGTTTGTCGAGTCCCGCAGCTCTAGGGACAATCCCAAGGCCGACTGGTACATCTGGCACGACGGGAGACAGAGTCGTCTACCCAGGTTGCCGGGTCGACCACCAACCGCTCCGCCGAACAACTGGCGCAGTGTTCTTCAGGTCCGCAGGGCCTGGGAGTGGGGTCGCGAACGTCAACAGTGGTACATGGCCACCTTTCTCCCGTTTCAGCCGGATCTGAACTGGCGGAATCCTGAGGTGCGCGTGGAAATGATGGACATTGCGCGGTTCTGGCTCGACCAGGGTGTCGACGGATTTCGACTCGACATATTCCACATGATCATGAAGGACGAACGACTGCGTTCGAATCCCCGTCGTCCCAAGGTCGTCGGACTCGACACTCCGCATCTCAACACGCCCGAGTACACCGTGAACATCGACGAGAACTTCGAGCTTGCGGGGGACCTGCGGGAAGTCGCAGAGGAATTCGACGGGGATCGGGTCCTGCTCGGTGAGGTGTTCGGTTCACCGCAGGTTCTGCGCAGATACATCAATCGCGCTGATGCTGCCGGGCGGCGGCGCCAAGGTCTGCACCTCGTCTTCCTGTTCGACTTCCTTTCCTACAAGTACTCGGCCAAATGGTTCGAGAACTGCATTGCCCGCTATGAGAGGGAGTTTCCCGATCCGCTCCTGCCCACCTATGTGCTGGAGAATCACGACCGCTCCCGCACTGCATCGAGGGTCGCGGGTGATCTTCGCAAGGCCCGGGTGCTGGCCATGCTCCTGCTGACGCTGCGAGGAGTTCCCACTGTCTACAACGGACAGGAGGTCGGGATGACCAACACCTACATTCCCCTGCGCCAAGCCATGGATCCGATAGCGAGGCGCTACTTCTCCTGGATTCCCGAACCGATTTCCAGACGTATGACCGAACGTCTCAACCGCGACGAAGTGCGAACCCCGATGCAGTGGGACGACAC
>JAUXGW010000178.1 GCA_030621865.1 Actinomycetes bacterium | reverse complement strand
CGTGAACTGGACTGCAACGGACACCCATGGGGAATCAACGACAGCTCCCCAGGAAGTCACGGTGACTGCGCCCGATGAACCGGATCCAGATCCCGATGATCCAGAGTGCACCATCACGGGTACTGCCGGACGTGACGTCTTGATTGGCACATCCGGAGATGACGTGGTCTGTGGGCTGGGGGGTGGCGACATCATCATCGGACTGGATGGTGACGATCTCCTGCTGGGCGACGAGGGTGGCGACCTGATCATCGGCGGCCGAGGAAACGACGAGATTCGCGGCGGGGCAGGCCCCGACTTCCTGCTGGGCAACGCCGGCGACGACCAGATATTCGGAGATGACGGCGGCGACTTCGTCATCGGCGGCCGAGGAAACGACGAGATCCACGGTGGATCAGGCCCCGACTTCCTCCTGGGCAACACCGGCGACGACCAAATATTCGGTGATGACGGCGGCGACTTTCTGATTGGCGGACCCGGAACCGATGAACTCATCGGTGGTCAGGGGAAGGACTATCTACTCGGCTCCAAGGCCGACCACATGGAGCAGTAACCCTGATCACACTGGTGCGGGTGGTGGGCGTACACAGACTCGAACTGTGGACCTCTGCCGTGTGAAGGTGGGTCGGACCGCGCACCGGAGCACCTCGTGGCGCTAGCTCCGCGGTCCGCCGCGAAGCTACGATGCCTGTGTCGGGAGCGATCAGAAATTGAGGAGACGCATTGGCGCACCGAATCATCATCCTCGGAGCTGGAACCGGGGGCACGCTCACTGCGAACAGGCTGCGTCGCGAGTACGGCACCGACGAGGCGACCATCACCGTGGTCGACCAGGACGACCAGCACGTGTACCAACCCGGTCTGCTGTTCGTCCCCTTCGGGCTGACGCGGGCCGATGACATCGTGCGACCCCGTCACGAACAGCTCCACGATGGAATCGGATACCACCAGAGTCCGATCGATCGGGTGGATCTTGACGCGGACACGGTCCATCTGGGCGATGGCGCCGAGCTGGGCTACGACCTGCTGGTCGTCGCAACCGGCGCCGCATTGGTTCCCGAGGAGACCGAAGGACTGACCGGTCCCGGATGGGGCGAAACAGTCAACACCTTCTACACACTCGATGGCGCCAAGGGCCTCGAGCAATCCCTGGCTCACTTCGAGGGAGGGCGCCTGGTGATCAACATCGTGGATATGCCCATCAAGTGTCCGGTGGCCCCGCTCGAGTTCGCCTTCCTGGCTGACTGGTTCTTCCAGGATCGCAAGATGCGGGACCGAGTCGAGATCACCTACGTCACGCCGCTCGATGCGGCTTTCACCAAGCCCGTCGCCGCGGCCCGTCTTGGAGGGATGCTCGAGGAGCGGGGCATAGAGCTGGTGACCGAGTTCAACACGGGCGAGGTCGACGGCACCGGTGGACGGCTCGTGTCCTATGACGAGCGGGAGGTCCCCTTCGACCTGGCGGTGATCATCCCCCTCCACGGTGGCCAACCGTATGTCGGCCGATCCCCCGGTCTCGGCGACGAGCTGGACTTCGTCCCCACGGACCCCAACACGCTTCAGACCGCCGCCCGACCCAACATTTTCGCTCTCGGGGACGCGACCAACGTGCCGGCATCCAAGGCCGGATCGGTCACCCATTTCGAGGGCGAGGTCCTCGTGGGCAACATCGTTCGTTTCCTGGCCGGCGAGACCCTGGACGGCTCCTATGACGGACACGCCAACTGCTTCATCGAAACAGGGTTCGGCAAGGCGATGCTGATCGACTTCAACTACGACCAGGAACCTGTCCCCGGCCACTTCCCGTCCACGGTCGGGATGCCACTGCTCAAGGAGTCGCGTCTCAACCACCTCGGCAAGCTGATGTTCCAGTGGTTCTACTGGCACGCGCTCCTACCCGGCCGGGACATCCCCGGTGTGGGCGCCGACATGCCCACTGCGGGCAAGCAGCTTTCCTGAGACGACCGAAACCCACCAGCCGTCCCCAGCCCCCGGGGCGAAGAAAGGAACCGATATGCCGACCAAGACCGTCGCCGGCGTCACCGTCGATGTGAACGACGAGGGATTCTTCACCGATCCGTCCCAGTGGACCGAGGAGATGGCCCCCGAGCTGGCACGTGAGGAAGGCATCGATTCCCTCACGGACCCGCACTGGACCGTGATCCGATTCATGCGCAAGGAGCAGGCTGAGAAGGGCACGGGACCAACTGTCCGAGGCCTGGGAAAAACCTCCGGGGTCACCGTGAAGGAGCTCTACCAGCTCTTCCCGAAAGGTCCGGCCAAGATCGCCGCCCGGGTGTCGGGGATCCCCAAGCCACGCGGCTGTATCTGACAGACCGTGACCCCCGCACGACCTGCCCATTGCGGGAGGTCGTGCTCCGCCAGCCAAACAGAACAGGACGAACGACGTGAACAGTCAAATTGGTGAGCAAGCAGCCACCGCCGGACAACCGGACCCGATCGAGAAAGTGTCGGTCATCATCTCCCAGGGATCCCTGGAGGGTGTCTACCCAGGATTGATCATGGCCAACGGGGCCAGGGCCGAAGGGATCGAGGCCAACCTCTTCTTCACCTTCTTCGGCCTGGACGTCATCCACGCCAAGCGCCACGAGCACATCAAGGTGGCGTCGGTGGGCAACCCGGGCATGCACATGGCCACCTGGCTCGGAGGCGTCCCCGGCATGAGTTCGGTGATGACCCACATGATGCAGAAGCAGATCGCGGAGCTGGATATCCCGTCCATCCCGGAGTTCGTCGAGATGATCTCGGACACAGGTGCAGGCATGTACGCATGCAAGGCTTCCGTGGACCTCTTCAAGATGGAGAAGAGCGACCTCATCGATCAGGTGCAGGACATCATCACCGTCGGTGAGTTCTACGACATCGCCGCGGGCGGACACATCATCTTCACCTGATCGGGGTGATGGGTGACCTGGAGTGATGTCTTCGAGCACCTCCTCTGACCAGCAAAGATGCAGCATCGGCCTCGCCCCGAGTCGTGCCGAATCTGGCTATCGGATCCGACGGGCCGGTCAACGGTGTACGGTCCGAGAACGGACTCGAATGAAGAGGAACACGCTACTCCCCAGTATTCCCAAGGGTTCCGGGTGGTGGGCGTACACAGACTCGAACTGTGGACCTCTGCCGTGTGAAGGCAGCGCTCTAGCCAACTGAGCTATACGCCCCGGGTCGATCAGCGTAGCTGTCGCGGACCGTTTGCTCATAGCCATCAGCTCATCGGCATCTTGTTGGCAAACGATCGATGGTGGGCTCGCTATTCGATGGGGATGCAGAAGAACTCCGCTCCCACCTGAACGTACCGATTGCCCTCGGAACAGTCGAGGGGAGCCTCCACCTCTTCCACGATCTCGCCATCGTTGGGCAGGGCGCAGTCCACCCGAATCCCGTCGGATCCATCTGTCAACAGGATGCATCCCTCGCCGGTGACTCGCCCATCGCTTCCGCCTCGATCCCCCGCGTAGGCAGACAGCACGAACAACAACGCCACAACCACCGCCATCACAATCACCGGGCCGCGACGCAGAAGGAAGAACGTTCCGGGATGAACCGCGAGCTCATCAGCGTCATCGAAGTCCGGCTCGTATACCACGGGTTCGGAACGCCTCGGAGTCCCGCTCCCGGCCGAGGGGCCCCTTCCGTTGGAAGACGCTTGACGTGCTGATTGTGCGGCCGACCGCGTGGCGTCGCGCTTGCGGTCATAGGAATACCGACGAGTCGGATCACCAAGGACGTTCCAGGCGTCGTAGATCTCGCGCATTCGACGCTCAGCCAGCGCCTTCTCGGCCGGGGTGGACACGGCATGGCGATCCGGGTGCAACGCCAACATCAAGTCACGATGCGCCCTGCGGATGTTCTCGCGTGATGACTTCGGATCCACGCCGAGCACTTGATAGTGATCACGCACCGCTGCCATGTGAACAGAGTACGGCAACGCTTCTGCAGAAGAATCGCGTGGGGTATTCCCGGCCGTGGCCGTCTACCCTTCGTTGGTGGCATTGTTTCGATCAGCGAATGGTTCGCAGAGCGAAGGTTCTCCTCCCCCAACGCCAGGAAGACCAACTTCAGAAAAGAAGCATGAGCGCGCGCCCGGCTCGATGGGTGCCGCTCTGTCACACAAGCCGTTCCGCCGGGTCTTCATCGGCACGCTGTCATCCAACATCGGCGTGTGGATGCAGAACGTCACCCTCATCGCCCTCGCCTATCAGCTGACCGGCGATGCAATGTTCATCGGGATCATCACATTCGCCCAGTTGGGTCCGATGCTGTTCATTTCACCGTTCGGCGGAGCAATAGCGGACCGGGTCAACCGCCGGGTTCTGATGGTGAGCATCGCGGCCATGCAGTCAGTGCTTTCACTCGTACTGGCAGTTGTGGCAACAGCACCGGACCCGAACAAGACGGCAATGGTGCTCATCGTGGGTGCAATCGGCATCGGCGCGGCCATCAACGCACCAGCGGCCAACGCGATCCTTCCCGAACTGGTCGGCCAGCGCGACCTGAAGGGCGCTGTGGCACTCAGCTCGGCTGCCATGAATGCCAGCCGCGTAATCGGGCCGATCTTCGCCGGCATCGCGGACACCTACGGTGGCGCCTCCCTGGCATTTCGGATCAACGCCGCCACTTACGCGATCGTCATCCTGGCAATCTTGACCGTCGATGCCGACTTCTCCCCCAAGGGGAAACACGGAGAACCTCCGCTCCAGCATCTCCTCGGCGGATTCAAGGAAGCCCGCAAGGACCGGGTGATCGGTCGGGTACTGACCACGATCGCCATCTACTCACTGTTCTCGCTCGTGTTCATCTACCAGATGCCGAAGATCGCGGCCGAACAGTTCCACCTCGAAGGCACCGGATACACACTGCTGTTCGCCACCTTCGGACTGGGTGCCCTCACCGGCGCCCTGGCCATGGGTTCGGTGCTCTCCGGTTTCAACCGGGCCAAAATCGTGAAGTGGGCACTCGGAGCGTTCTCGATCACCCTGACGATCTACGCGCTCGCAACCGAACCCATCATCGGATTCCCCGCCATCTACCTCACCGGCGTCAGCTACTTCGTGATCGTGACCGCCCTGATGACAATCCTCCAGCTACGAGTACCCGACGCGGTACGTGGCCGGGTGATGGGGCTGTGGATGATGGCCTGGGCCGGCTTGGTGCCCGTCGGCGGACTGATCGGCGGCG
>JAUXGW010000325.1 GCA_030621865.1 Actinomycetes bacterium | reverse complement strand
TTCTGGTGCGCAATGGCGCCAAAGCCAGTCGTGACCTGCGCCAGCATCACCAGGTAAGCAATGAGCAGTACGTCAACAACAAGATGGATCGTGAGGAAGACCCCACCGAAGGCGACGGTGGCCAGAAGGCTGAGTATTGCCGCTGACCCGAGGATCGCCAGCACGTCCTGTCGGCGCTTGCGGACGGGCGAGGCAGCGGTCCGAGCTTGCTGAGGGGCAGCCGGCCTGACGCTGCGGGCCCTGGAACGAATGTCGACCACGTTTGCAGGAATTTCAGCCTTGGCCGCAGACCGACCTTGCCCGGACCCGCGCTGCCCGGATCCGGCAGAAGTGCGCGGTGACCTCGGCGCGGTTGATGCGGTGCGGGCCGGTGGACTCACCGACTGAATCTGCGCAGGCGGCAAGTTCTCGGAGTCCTGTTTGGCAAATCGGTGCATCGATCCCAAGGAGGTGGAGCGGTGCATCGATCCCAGGGAGGTGATCCGAGACGAAAACGAACTGACGGCGTCGCCACGGCGACCACGGCCCAACCGACGCAGCACGTCAGGAGCCAGAACCACGGCCCACACAGCCACAAGTCCGATGAGGATCAGTTTGGACATTTCAGATCTCCAGACCCATTCGGGTCGCATATTCCCGGGGGATTGATTCGAACGGGTTGACCATCAAGGCCACTCCGAACTGAACCCAATCTAACGGAATTGCGACGAGTGTTACAAACAGTTTACGGAACTACACAGATGCAATTCTACCTATACTCGGGTCACAATGCGGTGGATCCCTGCCGTTCAAGGGAATTCAGCGTGAATTCAACTGTTCGATGTGACATTTGACCGACCCGAAATCGTCACCAGAAGTCCCCTCACGGGTCAACCACAAGTCCCCTCACGGGTCAATCCAGAGCCGCGGGAGCCGGTTCGCCGTCGCGTTTGTAGGTGCCGGACCGGCCGCCGGTCTTTTCCCAGAGCGCTATCTCGCCTATCACCATGCCGCGGTCCACGGACTTGCACATGTCGTAGATGGTCAGACACGCAACAGAAACAGCGGTGAGGGCTTCCATCTCCACACCAGTTCGGTCCACGGTCTCAACCTGGGACTCAACCTCGATGAAGGTGTCTTCGATCCGGAAGTTGACCAGAACTGCCCCAACCATCACCGGGTGGCAAAGAGGTATCTGATCCGAAGTCCTCTTGGCCGCCTGGATTCCGGCCACTCGGGCCACCGACAACACATCACCCTTGCTGATCGCTCCCTTGGCCACGAGGTCTGTGGTCTCCGTTTTCATCCGGACCAAACCTCGGGCGATCGCGCGGCGGTGAGTCTGTTCCTTCGGAGTTACATCAACCATTCGGGCCCGACCCAGAGGATCGAGATGTGTCAGTCCACGGTCAGTCATCGCCACCGATGATAGTTCGGAGGCGACGTTGGGCGTTTCTGACAGTCAATTCCGATGCCGACGGGCAGTTCCGATGCCAGCGGGCGGGACAACTTCCGTCAGCCGCCAAGCTGGGACATCGATTTTCGCGGCCGGACGAAGGTTGGTTGTCCGATGCCGTGGCCTACCGCCTTGGCCGCCACTTCCGAGCGAATAGCGCGTTCAAGGTCATCGTCGGTGGCATTGCCGGTCAGAAGATCCCGAAGGTCGGTCTCAACGGTCGAGAACAGACAATTCCGGAGGGCGCCTTCGGCGGTTATCCGCACACGGTCACAGTTGTCGCAGAACGGAGCTGTGACGCTCGGAATCACACCGATCTCACCGCCACCATCCAGATACCGAAATGCCTGTGCCGGGCTGAAGCCCCGCCGGACCGGCTCCAGCGGATAGACCTCGCCGACCGACTCCAGGATGCTCTCCTGGGAGAGGACCGATGAGGGGAGCCATTCATGGGTTGCATCGAGGGGCATGAACTCGATGAAACGAATCAGAACTCCCTCTGTTCGCCCGAACTCCGCAAAATCGACTATCTCGTCGTCATTCACTCCTGCCATGGCCACCACGTTGATCTTCACGGGATCGAACCCGGCGGCCTGGGCAGCCTTGATCCCGGCCAGAACGGATTCGAGGTCGTCTCGACCGGTGATACGGGCGAACCGCTGACGGTCGAGGGAATCGATGGAGATGTTCAACCGATTCAATCCGGCAGCGCGAAGATCGACAGCTGCCTCAGCCAACCGGGATCCATTCGTCGTCATCGCCAGGTCCACGCCGAGAGCGGCAAGTTTGGAGATCAGCAACGGGAGATGGGCTCGTACGAGCGGCTCGCCTCCGGTCAGGCGAATCGACGTGATGCCGAAACGATTCACCATCAGCGCTGCGATTCGCTCTATCTCCTCGAAGGTGAGAATCGCTTCCCGCGGCATCCAGTCCATGCCTTCGGCGGGCATGCAGTAGGAGCATCGGTAGTTGCAGCGATCGGTCACCGAAATCCGCAGATCGCGGTGAAC
>JAUXGW010000408.1 GCA_030621865.1 Actinomycetes bacterium | reverse complement strand
CCCCGCATGGTCTTCCGCACTGCCGGACCGCCCCTGGTGGCGATGCTGGGATTCCTTCCGGTGCTCGTGGCGGCCCGGGTCACCGGCGACGAAGATCCATTCTCAATCGCCGCGACCGTAGCCATACCCGTGCTGATACTGGTGATAATGGTGTTCGCCTGGGTCCGGTTCCGCTCGGACATCGCCAAGTCCATGGCGGAATCGATGTCAGGAGAGACCAAGAAATGAGTGCACGGAAATGAGTGGACGCCGAAAGAGCAGGGCCGGAAAGCGGGAGAAGCCTGCTGTTCCCGCAATCGAATGCGAAGGACTCCTGAAGGAATACGGAGAGGTCACCGCCCTGGAAGAGATCGACCTGGAGATCCCCGCCGGCGAGGCGGTGGTGCTCGTGGGCCACAACGGTTCGGGCAAGTCGACCTTGTTGAACCTGCTCGCCGGCACCCTCGACCCCACCGATGGTTCGATCCTCATCAACGGAGCCCCACCCGAGTCGATCACAGCGAGGGCACAACGGTCGTGGATGCCCGACAATCCCGTGCTTTATGACGACCTGACCGTCGACGAGCACCTTCGCTATGTGGTGCGCCTCCACGGCGGCACCGGCGATGAACCCCGCATCGACGAACTCGTCGACCGGCTCGGGCTCTCCGAACGCCGTGACCAACTTCCGTCACAGTTCAGCCGCGGCCTCCGCCAGAAGACTGCAATTGCCGTGGCAATGTGTCGACCCTTCTCGGTGCTGCTGGTGGACGAACCGTTCGTCGGCCTGGATGCAACCGGTAGGGCAACGATGCTGGACCTGCTCCATGAAGCGTCCGAGGACGGCGCCACCCTGGTTGTGGCCACCCACGATCCTGATGTCATCGACCGCTTCTCGCGGGGTTTGTTGATGTCCAACGGCGAACTGATCCACGACGGCAAGGCCAGCGAACTTCCCGACCTGCTGGCGGCGGACCTGCGCGACCAACCCTGAGCCACAACAGGGGCGGCAGCCCATCCGGCAGCGCTCAGCGGTACTGATTGATCGCCTGCGTGGCGGCACCGATGTAGCTGCCACCGAACTTGATGGCATGCACCACCAAGGGTGCGATCTGATGCAACGAGACCCGCTCCTGCCAGCCGTCGGCGAGGGGAAGGACCTCCGCATAGGACTCGAAGCAGGCGGGCCCGAAGCCACCGAAGAGTCGCATCATGGCCAGGTCGAACTCGCGATGCCCACCGTGTGCAGCCGGGTCGATCAGCCAGTTCTTGCCATGTCGGTCCACCAGGAGGTTGCCAGCCCACAAATCACCGTGCAGAAGCGACGGCGGTTCCGGTGCGCCGCCGAGATCGTCCAGTCGGCCCGCCACGGCGTCGAGGTCGGCAACGGCTGATGGCGCCAGTGCACCGGCATCGCCGGCCAGTCGGGCGAGGGGTTGCAGCCTCTGGGATCCGTAGAACTCCGCCCATGTTCCACAGATCTCGTTGGGCAAACCCCGGCTCCCCGTGCTTCGGCGATCCGGCCGCCCGAAACACTCGAAAAGCAGTGAATGCAG
>JAUXGW010000275.1 GCA_030621865.1 Actinomycetes bacterium | reverse complement strand
TTCGAACGCGGCGAGGAGTCACCTGGACGAGTGCTCGCGAATCTGAAGACCCACGGCATGCGAGAGGTGCTCGAGAATCTCGCTGAGGAAGCGGAGTCCAATCCGCAATGACGCAACGTGGCGGGCCGCAGGTCATTCCCCGACCGGATCAGAGCCGACCCGGTCGACCGGCGCCGTGGCATGAACTTCCGGCTGACGCCGTCGGTGGTCTGAGTCCGGAGCAGATTCGCGGTGCCTACCCGCTCGAGCGGGTAGGCAGGCCTTCTCCGGTGGAGATCGACGGGGCCTCGCCCTCGGCCGTGCTTGTTCCGCTGTATGAGGACGAGTCGGGCCTCAACGTGGTTCTGACCCGCCGATCGTGGAATCTGCGCACCCATCGGGGAGAGGTGAGCTTTCCCGGTGGTCGCACGGATGAAGGCGAATCTCACGTCGAGGCCGCCCTTCGAGAATCGCGGGAAG
This sequence comes from Actinomycetes bacterium, assembly GCA_030621865.1. GTDB lineage: Bacteria > Actinomycetota > Acidimicrobiia > Acidimicrobiales > Microtrichaceae > JAHRAZ01. The sequence goes on along the minus strand of JAUXGW010000275.1, from coordinate 2,806 downwards.
AGATCGGCCTCGATGCCGATTCAGTTGAAGTGCTTGGCGAACTGGATCACCTGACAACGGTGACTCGACGCGCGTACGTGGTGCCGGTGATCGGATTGTTGCCGGAGAAGCCGCACGTCGACCTGAATCCCGGTGAAGTGGATGAAGCTCTTTTCGTGCCCTTGTCCGAACTGGTCCTTCCCGAGGTGTTCAGGGAGGAACGCTGGGGATTTGCGGGTTCGGATCGGCCGATCTATTTCTTCGAATTGTTCGGCGACACCGTTTGGGGCGCGACCGCCGCCCTGCTGCGACAGTTCCTCAGCGTGATGCTGGAGGTGGATCCCGGATCAGATGTTGATCTGGATCCGGGCCGCGGCCCGCTGGCCGGATTCAATCTCACTTGGGATCAGGAACAGGGTCTCGTCTGACCCTGTCGCCCTGTTCCGGCGTCGCGCCCAGACTCTCGATTTGCCGCCATGCCTGTGGGGTCCCGGTCAGCGGCCATCCCGCGAATGGCCGGCCTCCATCCTGGAGAAAACGACAAAGGCGGCGGGTGCGAAGCCCGCCGCCCTTGTTGTTCAGTTTCTTGTCTCGGGTCGTCAGGGGGCCGCTGTGGTCGAAGTGGTCGAAGTGGTCGAAAGGGTCGTGATCGACGCCTCCGTGGTCGGGGCCTGAGTCGTAGGTGCCTGAGTCGGAGGTGCCTGAGTCGGGCTGATCTGAGTGACCGGCGTGGTTGTCGTTGGTTCGTCGGAGTCGTCGCCAGCGTTGTTGATCAAGATGAACACGATCACTGCGATCGCCACTATCAACAGAGTGCCGAGTACCCAGGGAGTCGGTGAGCTTCCGCCCTTGTCGGGCTGCTGCGGGGGCTGGGTCCCGCCGGGAGGTGGTTGTTGGGCACCACCTTGGCCGGGTTGGGTCTGCGGTGCCCCGGGCTGTGCAGCGGGTGTCGCTTGCGTGGGCTGGCCCGGCTGCTGTTCGGGGTTGGGCATTTGTCCTGTCGGCTCTGATCCACTCATGTGCGCAAGGCTAGGGCGTGACGAACGCATGATCGCGTACTTCAACGATGTGATTTGTGAAAGAGCATCGGATCCCGGCCGGCTTCGGTGGTTGAACTGTGGTGGCCGGGTCCCCTGGGCTTCGCCGGATCCAGTCGGGATTCCTGCCGCGAACTCCGAAATTCACCTTTCGAATTCCGTCCGGCTGCGCGAGCCTGCATGCCATGCCCACCGTCGAACCTTCCGAAGCCACCACCAGTGGAGTGGAACGAAATGATGCTCCGTCAGTCTCATCTCCCTCAGCCTCATTCCCCTCCATTTCATCCCCAGCGGCGGCAGCGGAGGCATACCGCAAGTGGTCGGCGAAGTCCGCTGACCTGATCGGCAACTACCTGGAATCGATCGGGGACCGGCCGGTCGGACCGTCGGTGGAACCTGGATGGCTGCTCGGCGAGTTGCCGGAATCTCCGCCCCTTTCCGCAGAAGACTTCTCGGCAGTTCTTTCTGATGTCGAGGAGTTGATCGTTCCGGCACTCGTACACTGGCAATCACCCGGGTTCCACGGGTATTTCCCGGCGAACACCACTTGGCCGGCAGCGATGGGCGACCTCGTCTCGGCTGGACTGGGCCAGATCGGAATGTTGTGGGCCACCTCGCCGGCAGCCACCGAACTCGAGATTCGCATGCTCGACTGGGTGGCCGAACTGTGTGGATTGCCGGAGCGCTTCCGTCATGCTGCCGAAGGCCCCGGTGGCGGGGTCATCCAGGACAGCGCCTCATCGGGAACCCTGGTTGCGCTCGTGGCGGCTCGTGAGCGCGCTGGTGGTCGCGATGTTCTGCACAAACAGGTCATCTACACCTCATCCGAAGCTCACAGCTCCGTGGTCAAGGGTGCCAGGGTGGCCGGATTCCGTGACTCGCTGATTCGCGAAATCGCCGTGGATGCCGATCAGGCGATGGATTCCGAAGCCCTCCGTCAACAGATGGCTGCGGACGCAGAAGCGAATCTCATTCCGGCCGCCGTGGTGGCAACCGTGGGCAGCACCTCGACCATGGCGGTGGATCCGGTGCGCGAGATTGCGCTCGTCGCATCGCCCCATGGCGCATGGGTGCATGTCGATGCCGCCATGGCGGGAGCAGCGACCATATGCGAAGAGCATCGTGACCTGACTGATGGACTTGAGTTGGCCGATTCCTATCTTTTCAATCCGCACAAGTGGTGGGGAGTGACTTTTGACTGCACCACGATGTGGTTTGCCGATCGGGAGCCGGTGATTGACGCACTTTCGATCACTCCGCCGTATCTACGGGACGCAGTGGCAACCTCTGACGAGGTGACTGACTTTCGGGATTGGCAGATCCAGCTGGGTCGCCGCTTTCGCTCGCTCAAGCTCTGGTTCGTCCTGAGGGCGATCGGATCCGACGGCCTGCGCCAGATGATCCGAACCCACGTCAGCGAGGCGGAGTGGTTGGCTCAGCAGGTAACGGATTCCGGGATTTGGGAACACGCCGCCGCACCCCGGCTCAACCTTGTCTGCATCCGCCACAGTGATGGCAGTGCGGAAACGCAACGCGTTCTGAAGCGGATCAACGAGTCGAACGAAGCCCTGCTCACCCCGACCGTGATCGGAGACGAGCCGGTGATTCGTCTGTCGGTCGGTTCACCATTTGCGACCCGGTCGGACACCGAGCGTTTGTGGGGACTGTTGTCGGACTCCTGAGTCGCTGTCATAACCAGATCAGGCTTGGTGTGACAATCTGTCAGGCTTGTTGTGACAATCAGTCCATGCGGCGCACAAGGTCTTCGGGTGTCAGCGATGCCGGCTCGG
>JAUXGW010000045.1 GCA_030621865.1 Actinomycetes bacterium | reverse complement strand
GCCCGCCGGCCGGATCTGGTGACTCGACTGGTTGTGATCGACATCACTCCCGGGGTCACCCAGCAAAAGGCCAAGGAGATCCATGACTTCGTCGCCGGCCCCCAGACCTTTGCCACATTCGACGAGATATTCAGCCGGACGGTGGAGTTCAATCCCACACGCAGTGAGATGTCCCTGAGGAGAGGCATTCTGCACAATGCGCACCGCTCCGGTGACGGATCATGGGAATGGAACTATGACCGAAATCCCCTCAGCGGGGACGCGTTCCCGACCTCTGAACTCCTCTGGAAGGATGTGTCCGCCTCATCGATGCCATACCTGTTGCTGAAGGCCGAGGACTCTCCTGTGGTGGATGATGAGGATCTGGCCGAAGTCTCGCGGGTGAGGCCGGATGCAGAGATTGTCCGCATCAAGGACTCCGGTCACTCGATTCAGGGAGATCAGCCACTTCTTCTGGCGGAGCTGCTTGCCACGGAACTCGATTCAGCGCGATGAACGACGAGGAATATCCGAGCGCCTGGGAAGCTGACGTTGCGCTCAAAGATGGCCAGACAGTGCGGATTCGCCCCATCTCTCCGGAAGACGGTGAGCGCCTGAGGAGATTCCACGCGCGTCAGTCCGAAGAGAGCATCTACTTCCGTTTCTTCACTCCCCGGCCGCGGCTGTCAGAGCGCGACATCGTGCACTTCACCAACGTTGAACATCATGATCGCGTGGCGTTCGTGGCGATACTCGCGGACGAGATGATCGGTGTGGCGCGATACGAACGGTACGCGGGTACTGACACCGCGGAAGTCGCCTTCTTCGTGGATGACGACAACAACGGCCGCGGCCTGGGCACCGTCCTTCTCGAATATCTCGCCGCTGCTGCCCGCTATCGCAACCTGCGCCGATTCACGGCTTCCACCCTGCCGGCCAACCGCTCCATGCTGGCAGTGTTCGCCGCCGCCGGGTACGACGTCACCACCAAACTCGCGGACGGTGTGATCGACGTTTCGTTCGACATCGGCGAGACCGAGGAATCGCTGCGCGCCAGTGATCGCCGTCAACGCGAGGCCGAAGCGGCATCGGTTCGGTATTTCTTCGCTCCCGAGTCGATCGCGGTGATAGGTCGGGGTTCATTCCGGGATTTGGCCCTGTCGGTCGGTCGCAACATTTCCGAGGGCGGATACACCGGCGAGATCCACCATGTGGAGCCGGATGCGGAGATCCCGCGAGACATTGACCTCGTACTGGTTTCCACCCCGAACACCGAGGTGGCCGGCGTGGTTGAGGAATGCGGTGCACGTGGTGCACATGCGGTGGCCGTTCTGTCGGCCGGATTCGGTGAGTCCGGCCCGCGCGGTGCCGCCCTCGAGGCCGAGCTGGTGAAATCCGCGCGCCGACACGGGATTCGTGTCCTCGGGCCCAATTGCCTGGCGCTGATGAACAGCGAGCTATCCGTGCGCCTGTACGCAGGTGATGTTCCGGAACCACCGAGCGGGCCGATCTCCTTGCTCGCGGAGTCAGGATCGCTGGCTCGCCCGATGATCGATCATGCCCGGCGATCCGCGCTCGGAGTCGCCACCTTCGTCGCGGCCGGAAACCGGGCCGATGTGGGTACCGCCGATCTCCTCAGCTACTGGACCGACCATTCCGACACAAAGGCGGTGCTCCTCTACCTGAGGTCATCCGAACTCTCCACCAGCTTCGTTCGTGCGGCCCGTACGGCAAGTGTTGAGAAGCCGGTTGCGGCGCTCGGTCAGGTACTCGTCTCCGACGCCGACACTGATCATGCCGCCCGCCTTGTTGACGCTCTCACCCGCCAAACCGGGGTGATCAACGTGGGGACCATGGAGCAACTCTCGGACATCGGACGCCTCCTTTCCTCCCAGCCGATTCCGCTCGGCCCCGGAGTTGCCTTGGTCGGCAACTCCGATGGCGCCCTGGCGATAGCAGCGGACGCGTGCCGGGGAGCAGGCCTTGACGTGGTGGACCTCAGCGAAACGGTGTTGCCGGTGGCCAATCCGACATATCTGGATGTCAACGCCGAGGCCGCCCAATACCGTTCAGCTCTGAGCGCCGTTTCGCGTTCCGCCGGTGTTCACAACGTGCTGGTCGTTCACTCACCTCCCTCGGGAGTCCTCGACGAAGAAATCGTCAAGGTCATCGTGGAGGCATCCGAAGCAGCTCCCGACGTGACGTTCTCCGCCACCATGCTCGGCGGAGCCGGTACGCCAACTTTGGTTGCTCCCGGTTCGAACCATGAGGTGCCGGTGTTCCGGTTTCCGGAGCACGCGGCCCGTGCCGCGGGTCGGCTTGCCGAATGGCGCGACTGGAGAGCCTCAGCAGTTGGGCAGGATCTGCAAGGTCCCGAGGGCAGTGACCCAGTTGCGGCGCGCGAGATCGTGGAAGCGGTACTCGACCGCTCGGATGGCCTGCCGGCAAAACTGACCCTTGATGAGCAGGAAACCCTGCTCGCAACCTACGGAGTGCCCATCGCCGACCGGAAGGTCGTGGCCAGTGTCGCGGACGCTGTGCTCGGGGCTGATGCCATTGGCTGGCCAGTGACACTGAAGGGATCGGGGCGGGATCAATCGACTCGTTCGACTGCGTCAGGTGTTGCCCTCGACCTTCGTACGCCCGGTCAGGTCGAGCTTGCCTGGGAGCAGATTGAAGGAAGGTACGGTGAACGTTTTCATCCAGCCGTCGTGCAGGAGTTCATCGACGGCCGACTCGATGCCTCGATCGTGGTCCGGCAGGATCCGTTCGGCTCCGGAACCATTGAAATCGGCCTTGGGGGTGCTGCGACGGGTGTCGACCGTCCTGCGCTTGGATTGTTGCCGTTGACGCTGGGAGACGCCCAGGCCCTGGTGGGCGGATCGTCACTGGCCAGGGTGCTGACTGATCGAATGGATCGTGTACCGCTCGTCGGTCTGTTGCACCGATTGGCGGCGCTCGTTGATGAGGTCGAGGAGGTCGACCTCATCCGTGCCGACCCGATTGTTTTGAGTGACGTGGGAGCCGCGATCGCCGACGTCGAAATCGAAGTCAGCAGGGCATCGGGCGAACTCGACGTTCGCCGGGTGGACTGAAGGACGGCTCGGTCTACCGATTCTGTTCATTCTGTGGTCGAGATTCCCTCGGCAAGCCGAGTGTTCGCTCGGCGATGATGTTGCGCAGAATCTGGGTTGTGCCACCCATGAGTGTGTAGGCGGGTGCATAACAGGCACCCCTGGAGAATCGATTCCACAGCAGGGCTTCCGGTCCCGCCGCCGAGACGGCGAAGTTGGCGATTCTAACTTCGAGTTCGGTGCAGATCGTCTTGGTGATGGCGGACCAGCCTTTGGGGGCCTGGCCGACGATTTCGCGCAACACCATGTTGCGGCCCAATCGATAGCCGGATTCGATGATGGCGATCTGCTGTCTCAGGATCGGATCCGTCCTGTCGACCCGGTTCAGGGCATCCAGGTACAGACCACGGTTGGACAGGAGACGATCGATTCCGCCCCGTTCGTGTTCCATCTGGCGCATGACCTGACCGAAGCTGCCGTTGAGTTCTCCCACAAGGGCATCCTCAGGCATCCGGACATCGGTGAATGTGATCTCGCAGAAGTGCTCGTTGCCGGTGGCATCTCTGATCGGGCGCACGTCGATTCCGGGTGACTTCATGTCCAGTACGAACTCGGACAGTGATCGGTGCGGTGCTGCGGTGAAATCGGTGCGGGCGATCAGGTAACACCAGTCAGCTTCCATGGCTCCCGAGGTCCACAGCTTGGAACCGTTGACCAACCAGTACCCGCCTTCAGCCACAGCGGTGGTGCGGATCGAGGAAACATCCGAGCCGGCATCGGGTTCACTCATTCCGACACACCAGGCGGAGACACCGCCCACAATCTCGGGTAACCAGCGATGGCGTTGTTCATCGGTGCCGAACTGCAGCAGTGTGGGCCCGATCTGGCGATCCGCGAACCAGGAGGTGGCAATTGGTGCACCGGACGCGATGAGTGCTTCCACCACAGCGAACCTCTCCAGCGCGGATCGGCCGTGGCCGCCCCATTCGGTTGGCCAGGTCATTCCCAGCCAGCCAAGGTCGGCCATCGTCCGCGAGAATTCCCGCGAGTTCCCGATGAGCCATGAATCATCGGGAAATTCGGTGGCGGCAGCAGCGGCCGTCCCGACCTCCATGGCCTTGGTCGACAGTTCCTCCAGTTCCGCGGGAAACCCGAAGTCGAGCCCGGGATTGTGAGATTCGGTGTTGGCCACGCCGGTGTCCTTTCGGCACGGGTAGCGTCTCACCCATGCGAGCAATCGTCCTTGAATCGTACGGCGGTCCTGAAGTCCTGACGGAACGCGATGTGCCCAGCCCGGAGCCGGATGCGGAGGAGGTGCTCGTGGATGTTGCTGCAACGGCAGTCAATCGAGCCGACATCCTGCAACGAATGGGTCTGTATCCGGGGCCGCAGATGGAGTACGAGATTCCGGGCCTGGAGTTTGCCGGAGTGGTGTCACACGTTGGTGAGCGGGTCGGTGACTGGGCGGTTGGTGACCATGTGATGGCCATCGTTGGTGGTGGTGCCTACGCAGAGCAGACCATCGTTCACGAGCGTCAGCTGATGCCGGTTCCGCATTCGGTCGGGCTGCCCGATGCAGCCGGGATACCCGAGGTGTTCATCACCGCCTATGACGCCTTGGTCGTTCAGGGTGGCCTGACTGCCGGTGGTTGGGCATTGGTGCACGCCGGCGCTTCGGGTGTGGGAACGGCCGCAATCCAGATATGCAAGGCCGTCGGTGCGTCGGTGATGGTCACGTGTTCCGCCGCCAAGGTCGGGGCATGCCGCGACCTCGGTGCCGATGTGGCCGTTGACTACGGAGCCTCCGACTTCGTCACCGAGGTCAGAGACCACGTGCCGGGCGGCGTTGACGTGATTCTGGATGTGGTCGGGGGTGATTACGTCGGCCGGAACATCTCCGCAGCTGCCGTTGGCGGCCGCATCATCCAGGTGGGAGTGATGGGCGGTGGCAAAGCCGAAGTATCGGTGGGGGAGTTGCTGTCCAGGAGGATCTCCCTCACCGGTACGGTTCTACGCTCGCGTCCTCTCGAGGAGAAGATTGCGATCACGCGGCGCTGCGCCCACGACCTGTTGCCACTTTTTGACGCCGGACGACTCAAGCCGGTCATCGACCGCCGCATGTCGCTGTGGGATGTCGCCGCTGCTCAGGAGTACGTGGCGAGCAACAGGAGCGTCGGGAAGGTTCTCCTGGAGCTGTAGCTCCGGGCAGGGCGGAGCCAAGGTGCTCAACGGTCCGCGAGAACCTCGGTGATCATGACGGCGTACAGGGTCAGTTCCTGGCAACTACCGGGACGTAGTCACGCTTCGGTGTGCCGCTGTAGATCTGACGGGGACGGTAGATGCGACTGCCTTGTTCGATGAGTTCCTTGTAGTGCGACAGCCATCCCGAGGTCCGCGGGATGGCGAAGAGAACTGTGAACATGTCCATCGGGAAACCCATTGCCTGATAGATGAGACCCGAATAGAAGTCCACGTTGGGATAGAGCTTCCGGCTCACGAAATAGTCGTCGGAAAGCGCCACATCCTCGAGCTTGAGGGCTATGTCGAGAAGTGGGTTCTTGCCCGTGACCTCGAACACCTCATCGGCGGTGCGTTTGATGATCTTCGCCCGAGGATCATAATTCTTGTAGACACGGTGCCCGAATCCCTGGAGAAGGCTCTCTCCTCGCTTGACGCTCTCTATGTAGGGCTCGACGTTGTCAAGATTGCCAATTCGGTTGAGCATCCGGATCACCGCTTCGTTGGCGCCCCCGTGACGGGGTCCGTACAGCGCCGAAGCGGCAGCCGCGGTGGATATGTACGGATCGGCAAGGGATGAGCCCACCGTGCGCATGGCAGTGGTGGAACAGTTCTGCTCGTGATCAGCGTGGAGTATGAACAACACGTCGAGGGCACGGGCAAGAATCGGATTGGCGTCATAACGGGGCTCCGCGGTTTTCCACATCATGGAGAGGAAGTTGGCGGCGAAGTCCAGGGAGTTGTCTGGATAGACAAACGGCATGCCCACGCTGTGGCGATACGCGCCGGCGGCCAGGGTTGGCATCTTGGCGATCAACCGGACGATCTGGGTCATCAGGTTGACGGGATCCTCGATGTCTTTCGCCCCCGGGTAGAAGGTGGACATCGCGGCCACGGTGGACACCAGGATGCCCATCGGATGGGCATCGTGGTGGAATCCCTCCATGAAGCGTTTGCGAACGTTTTCGTGGATGAATGTGTGATGTGTGATCTCGTAGCGCCAGGCCTCGAACTCCACGGCGGTGGGCAGTTCCCCATTGACCAAGAGGTACGCAACCTCGAGGTAGCTGGACTGCTCTGCCAATTGCTCGATGGGATAACCCCGGTAGCGCAGAACTCCCGCTTCGCCGTCGAGTTCGGTCACGGCACTCTCCGCGCCGGAGGTGACACCGAAGCTGGGATCATGGAACCAGACGCCGGGCAGCAACTTGCTCCACTCCCGGGCGTCGACGCCGCCCCTGTCGATCGGAATCTCGGTGCTGTTGCCCGTGCGGTTGTCTGTGATCGTGATCGTTTCTGCCACTGCTTCTCCTGAGGTTCAGTGCAATCCTACGCCCCCGGAGCGGTCGCTCTGGTTGGCATGGGATCCGGGTGGTTCGTCTGCGGGTCTGACACCCGAGATATCGGGTCCTTCTAGTCGTGTGACTTCGCGAATCATCCGGGCGACAACCCGCTCGGCAGCACTTGGAAGGCCTTTCCGGCGCCGAACCAGCCCTACGGAGCGTGGGGGCATGCCGGTGATGGACACAGCCTTCCACTCCGGACCTGCGACACCCGCCGAGATTGCCGATGCCGGAACGACTCCCGCACCGAATCCTGCGAAAGCAAGGGATGCAAGCAGGCGCATTCCATCGAACTCGGCTCTGGCACGCAGTTCGACACCGAACTCGGAGGCCGCCTTGTCCAGGACATCCCGAAACGCGGTGCCCTTGGCTTCGAGGAGCAACTCGTATTCGGCCAGTTCCTCCAGACTCACCACCTCGCGGTCGAACAACGGATGGTCACTGGGAGCAATGAGCACGCGGTCCTCCGCGAAGAGGGGTTCCACGGCAAGCTCCGGTTCCTCCAGGGGCAGGTTTATGACTCCGAGATCCACTGTTCCGGTGGAGAGACCGAGCACGAGAGAGGTGGTTGGCGCATCGAGGATTTCCACATGTACATCGGGATACTCGTCCCAGAGTCTGCGGAGCATCGGTGGGACCAGCCAGCGAGCGGTGGTCCCGATCACGCCGAGTCGTACCGAACCTGACACCACGTCGCGCATGAAGGCCAGATCGGAGTCGAGGGAGGTGAACTCGCTTTCGATGCGGCGGGCCCGTTCGACCACGGCGCGGCCCTCGGCGGTTGGTTCGTTTGTGGCCCGGTCGATGAGAGTCACCCCGAGTTCGGCTTCCAGCTTGGAGATGTGTGCGGACACGTTCGACTGCACGGTTCCGAGCGCTCTGGATGCTGCGGAGAACGAACGGTGTTCGGTGACTGAGAGCAGAGTCTGAAGCTTCTTGCGATCCATCACGGATAACGATAACAAGTATCTGTGTAATTGCGTTGACCGATTGCTTGCAAAAGGCTAAATTATTCACACAACAGATCGCCGAGGGTGTGGACCTTTCCCCCCATTGAGTCCCCCTCGGTTCAAGCGCGGTGGCCCACCTTTCCCCCCAGGGCCACAGCGTACTGCTGAAGGACCGGCTCCCCCCGCCGGTCCTTCAGCCTTTTTGGCGTTAGCTTGGTGCGCATGGCAGACAAGAAGAAGGCACCGAAGAAGGCACCCAAAAAAGCACCCAAGAAAGCACGTGAGCCGCGGGCTGCTGCCATATTCGATCTCGATCGCACGCTGCTTTCCGGTGCCAGCGGACCGATCATCAGCGAAGCCCTGAGGCAGGTCGGGTTGCTCCCGGGAACCCAGACCATGGTCGAAACCATGATGTTCCGGCTTTTTGATGTCGTCGGCGAGACCTGGCCGGCGATGCTCGTGACCCGTCAAGGTGCGCGCATGGCCAAGGGATGGGACATCTCGCTGGTGAAGAAGGCTGCCGCTCTGGCGGCAGGACCACTGGCCGACGCCGTTCTGCCGTATGCACATGACCTGTTCGACGAGCACCGAGAGGCAGGTCGCCCCCTCGTGTTGGCCACCACGACTCCCGTTGATCTCGTCAAACCGCTGGCGGACGCACTCGGCTTCGATGACGTGATCGCCACTCAGTATGGAGCCAGCGGCGGTTTGTACGACGGCACAATCGATGGACTGTTCATCTGGGGCAAGGGCAAGGCCGAAGCCGTGAAGCGCTGGGCTGAAGACAACGGAATCAATCTCGGGCAGAGCTACGCCTATTCCGACAGCTACTACGACACGCCGCTGTTATCAATCGTCGGCAATCCGTTCGCGGTCAACCCTGATCCACGGATGATCGGGGTTGCCACGTTGCGACGCTGGCCAATAGTTCATCTGGACGTCCCGCATGGAGTCCCGAAGTTGCTCGGTGTGGAACCGCAGCGGGCACTGATGGCTGTGGCCCAACCCCAGCTCGTCCCATGGGCACGGTTCATCGTGAGGGGCCAGGACCGCATTCCGATGGACGGCAAGGGAATCATCGTTGCCAATCACCGCAGTTACTTCGATCCGTTCGCCCTCGCCTTCATGCTGGCCCGCCGGGGTCGCACCGTGCGTTTCCTCGGCAAGAAGGAAGTTTTCGATGCGCCGGTACTGGGTGAACTCGTGAAGGCAATGGGCGCAATCCGGGTGGATCGCGGAACCGGTTCAGGAGAACCCCTGGAGCGTGCCGAGGATGCCCTGGCAGCGGGTGAGATGGTGGCAATGATGCCTCAAGGCACGATTCCTCGCGGTCCCGAGTTCTTCGAACCGGTACTCAAGGGCCGCTGGGGTGCGGCCAAACTCGTTGCGGCATCCGGTGCGCCGATCATCCCGGTGGGATTGTGGGGCACCGAGCAGGTCTGGCCCCGTTCCTCCAAGATCCCAAATGTGACTGCTGTGGTGCGGCCACCCGTGATCCGGGTTCAGGTGGGTGAACCGTTCCACCCGAGCGGAGACAACCTCGATGAGGTCACGGCGGACATCATGGCGCACATCGTGGACCTGCTCCCGGCCGAGGCAAGAAGACGTCACGAACCGTCACCGGAGGAGCTCGCGTCGACCTATCCGTCGGGAGTGATCCCCGATGACGTCGGTGAAGCCTCTGAACATGAAGCCAGTCGGCGACCGGGAACCGACTGAGTATCCAGACCCGCCAGTGCGGAACTCAGCCGGCCTGAGCCCGGATGATGTTGACTGCCGAGCCGGCCCTGAACCACTTGATGTGCTCGATGGAGAGCGTGTGGTTGCAGTCGAACTCGATTGTGGTGGCATCGGGCTTGGTAAGGAGGCAGCGCAGTGGCTGACCCGGTGTGATGTCGTCAATGCCGGTGATGCTGATGCGGTCGTCCTCGCCGATCTCGTCATAGGTTGCCGGGTCGGCAAACGTGAGGGGCAGCACCCCCTGCTTTTTCAGGTTGGCCTCATGGATACGGGCGAAGCTGCGCACGATGATCGCCTTGGCATCGCGGAATCGCGGTTCCATTGCGGCGTGTTCGCGGCTGGATCCTTCACCCCAGTTCTCGTCACCCACGGCAACCCATGGCTGACCTGATTCGCCATAGTGCCTGGCGATGTCCGGGAAGGACTTCGTCACTCCATCGAGTTGGTCCTTGCCTTCCCCCACGGCTCCGGTGAAGGCATTCACTGCTCCGAGGAACAGGTTTCCGGAGATGTTCTCCAGATGACCCCTGTACTTGAGCCACGGTCCGGCCATTGAGATGTGATCGGTAGTGCACTTACCCTGTGCCTTGAGCAGGATCGGCAGGTCGAGATAGTCCTCACCCTCCCATGGTTCAAATGGAGTGAGCAGCTGAAGTCGCTCACTGGTGGGAGACACCCGGACCTCCACACCGCTGCTGTCGTCGGGCGGCGGAACGAACCCCGACTCACCAGATGTGAATCCGGAGGCCGGAAGTTCCTCACCCACCGGGACGACGAGTTTCACTGCGTCGCCATCGACGTTGATCAGTGCCTCATTGAGCGGATCGAAATCGAGGGTTCCGGCGAGGGCCAGGGCCACCACAGTTTCGGGTGAGGTGACGAACGCCAGCGTGTTCGGTGAGCCGTCGTTTCGTTTGGGGAAATTCCGGTTGTAGGAGGTGACGATCGAGTTCAGTTCCGAATTGGCTCCTTCAGGCCGGGCCCACTGGCCGATGCAGGGACCGCAGGCGTTGGCGAGAACCGTGGCTCCGGCCTCTTCGAACACCTCGAGGAGACCATCTCGTTCGATGGTTGCCCGCACCTGCTCTGAACCCGGTGTGATCAGGAGTGGGGCCTTGACCGTGAGCCGGTCGTCCGCCGCGTGGCGCAGGATGGAGGCAGCACGCGAGATGTCCTCATAGGAGGAATTTGTGCATGAACCCACCAGTGCCGCTGAAATCTCCAGCGGCCAGCCGTTCTCTTGTGCCTCTGCGCCGAGGGCCGCAACCTCGCGGGACAGGTCCGGAGTCTGTGGTCCGTTGATTCTGGGCTGGAGCGTGTTGAGGTCGATTTCGATGACCTGGTCGTAGAACTGGCCCGGATTGGCCTGAACCGCATCATCGGGGCGCAGGTGGTGTGCGACCGCGTCCGCCGCCGCGGCAATCTCGGCGCGGTCGGTGGCCTTGAGGTAACGCGAGATGGCGTCGTCATGAGCGAACACAGAAGTGGTTGCACCGATCTCCGCACCCATGTTGCAGATCGTGGCCTTGCCAGTGGCGGAGATGCTGTTGGCGCCTTCGCCGAAGTACTCCACGATCGCACCGGTTCCACCTTTCACCGTGAGGATGTCGGCAACCTTGAGGATCACGTCCTTGGGGGAGCTCCAGCCATTCAACTCGCCGGTGAGGTGAACGCCGATGAGTGTCGGCCAACGGACGTTGAACGGAAAGCCGGTCATCACGTCCACGGCATCGGCCCCGCCAACACCGATGGCGATCATTCCCAGACCGCCGGCATTCGGGGTGTGTGAATCGGTGCCGATCATCATCCCGCCGGGGAAGGCGTATTGCTCCAGCACGACCTGATGGATGATTCCGGAGCCCGGCATCCAGAACCCGAGGCCGTACTTCGCCGACACTGATTCGAGGAAGTCGTACACCTCGGCGTTGTTCTGCTCGGCCGCGAGAAGGTCCACCTTGCCGTTGTCCCTGGCCTGGATGAGGTGATCGCAGTGAACCGTTGATGGCACGGCAACCTCGGGCAGACCTGCGGTCATGAACTGGAGCAACGCCATCTGCGCGGTGGCATCCTGCATGGCAACCCGATCCGGACGCAGGTCGTTGTAGGTGATTCCCCGTTCGAAGCTGGTGGTCGGGTCGTCGAGATGGGCGATGAGGATCTTCTCGGAAAGGGTGAGTGGTCGCCCCAGACGCTCGCGCTCCGTGTCGATCCGCCCCTCGAACCGGGCGTAGACCTCGCGGACCAGTTCGATCGGCGTACTAGCGGTGACTGCCATTTGTGCTCCTGATGCGGCGTGTTTGTTCGGGAATACAAGTAGAACACATGTTGATGGGTTCGACCTGATGCCGAAGTGAGAGGTTGAATCCGCAAAAGCGGGGGAGAATGTAACGTCTCGTTCGTGCTCTTGATTGGCCTGACCGGTGGAATTGGCTCCGGTAAATCCAGCGTGTCCGAGCGTCTCGTGGAACGAGGGGCCATATTGGTCGACGCTGATGCGATCGTGAAGGAACTCCAGCAGCCCGGCACGATTGTTTTCGACGAGATGGTCGAACGCTTCGGCCTGGGAATCGTGGCTGAAGACGGCACACTTGACCGTCCCGCCGTGGCCGAGGTGGTTTTCAGCGACTCCGACGCCCTCGCCGACCTCGGGGCCATTGTCCACCCGCGGCTGCACGAGGAGATCGTGCGGCGCGTGGAGGAGCAATCCGACAGCGACAACGTGGTGGTTCTGGACATGCCCCTGCTGACGGAGTCCGGCTGGCCGGGATTGATCGGCACGATTGTTGTTGACCTCGACCCGGAAATGGCTGTCGAGCGGCTGATCGAACACCGGGGTTTCGACGAGGCCGACGCCAGGGCTCGAATCTCCAATCAGGCGAGCCGCGAGGAACGACTTGCCACAGCAGATCATGTGGTGGACAACAGCGGCACGGTTGAAGACCTGGACTCAGAAGTCGAGAAGGCCTGGGAGTGGATCAATTCCTTGCGATTTGCCGGTGATGCTGCAGCTCAATCGATGCCTGCGGTCCCCGAGATCCATCCATCAGAGGCACTTTCGCTCGCCACCGAACAGTTGGGTGAGCCAGTCCTGGTGCGCCCCTTCGAGGTCATCTCCGAGTTCAAGCCCGCTGGTGATCAGCCCAAGGCAATTGAGACCCTGTCCGAAGGTGTCGAGGGCGGTGAACGCTTCCAGACGCTGCTGGGTATCACTGGTTCCGGAAAGTCGGCGACCATTGCATGGACGATCGAGCAGGTGCAGCGCCCGACGCTGGTCATAGCTCCCAACAAGAGCCTTGCGGCCCAGTTGGCCACCGAGTTCCGCGAGTTCTTCCCCAACAACCGCGTCGAATACTTCGTCTCCTACTACGACTACTACCAACCCGAGGCGTACATCGCCAGCAGCGACACCTACATAGAGAAGGACTCGTCGGTCAACGACGAGATCGACCGGTTGCGCCACTCGGCCACAAGCGCGCTGCTCACCCGTCGCGATGTGATCGTGGTGGCGTCCGTGAGCTGTATCTACGGTCTTGGTTCTCCCTCTGAATACGCTGGCCGCCTGCTCGTGCTCCGACCCGGTGACGTCGTTGACCAACGGGCGGTGCTCAGCCGGTTGGTCGATCTGCAGTACGAACGCAACGACATGAACCTCGTGCGCGGCAAGTTCAGGGTCCGCGGTGACGTGCTGGAACTGCATCCCGCATATGAGGACACGGCTGTTCGCGTCGAGTTCTTCGGAGACGAGGTGGAGCAGATCAGCGTGGTGGATCCACTCACAGGCGAGAAGGTCGGGGACCTGGATGAACTGGTGGTGTTTCCCAACACCCACTACGCCACTTCCGATGAACGGATTGGCGCGGCGATCCGCCGGATCGAGACCGAACTGCAGGAGCGCCTTCAGTATTTCGAGAAGGAAGGGAAACTTCTCGAAGCACAGCGTCTGCGGATGCGCACCGAATACGACCTCGAGATGCTTCAGGAGATGGGATTCTGCAACGGAGTGGAGAACTACTCCGCACTGATCGACGGACGCAGTCGAGGTGAACCTCCCTACACACTTCTCGACTTCTTCCCCGCTGATTACCTCACGATCATCGACGAGTCCCATGTGACGATTCCTCAGCTTCACGGTCAGTACGAAGGGGACCGCTCACGCAAGGAGAACCTCGTCGATTTCGGTTTCCGGCTGCCCTCGGCGGCTGACAACCGGCCTCTGCGGTTCGAGGAGTGGGCCGAGAGGGCGGGCCAGACGATCTTTCTTTCGGCAACACCCGGCGATTGGGAGGTTGAGCGGTCGACCACCTTGGTGGAGCAGATCGTGCGTCCGACCGGCCTCGTCGATCCCGAGGTCATCATCAAGCCCACAAAGGGTCAGATCGATGACCTGATGACCCAGATCAATGATCGGGTCACCGCGGGGGAGAGGGTGCTGGTCACCACGCTCACCAAGAAGATGGCCGAAGACCTCACCGAATACCTCCTCGAGATGGGCATCCGGGTCCGGTACATGCATTCCGAGGTGGACACACTCCAGCGAATCGAACTTGTGCGGGATCTGCGCCTTGGCGAGTTCGATGTGCTGGTGGGCATCAACCTTCTCAGGGAGGGACTCGACATTCCCGAGGTTTCACTGGTGGCAATACTTGATGCCGACAAGGAAGGTTTCCTGCGTTCCAGGCGCTCGTTGATCCAGATGATCGGCCGCGCGGCGCGCAACGTGAACGGCCAGGTGGTGATGTACGCCGATAAGGTCACGGACTCCATGACCACCGCCGTATCGGAGACGAATCGCCGACGCGGGGTGCAGCAGGCCCACAATGAAGAGCACGGAATCCATCCGCAGACGATTCGCAAGGCAATCACGGACATCCTCGCCGACCTCCGCGGCAGCGACGGCACGGCACCCCTGCCCGGTGGTGGTCGACGCAAACAGCGGCCCGGCGAGAAGGCTCGTGCTGCTCAGTACGCGGACCTGCCGCCCCAGGATCTCGGCGCCCTGATCCAGATTCTCGAAGACGAGATGGCGCAGGCCTCCGCGGACCTTCGGTTCGAAGAAGCCGCCCGGTTGCGTGACGAGGT
>JAUXGW010000353.1 GCA_030621865.1 Actinomycetes bacterium | reverse complement strand
TGATGCCCCGGTACCTCACCGAGGGCTTGTTGCCCCGGAATCCGTTTGAGACGCTGGACCACCGCGGCGTGGGCGAGCTCGTGCAGATGGGCGTGGAACGAGGACGTTCAGTCGACCCGGACCTCAAGATCGGCGTGTGTGGTGAGCACGGCGGCGACCCGGAGTCGATCACCTTCTTCTATGACGTGGGCGTGGATTACGTCTCCTGCTCGCCGTTCAGAATACCGATAGCCCGCCTGGCGGCGGCACAAGCAGTGCTGGCCGGAAAAGGCTGAGAACCAGGCGGCCTCGGCCTGATCCTGTCGGCTCGCTTTTCAACTACTCGCTTGTTCAGCTACTCGCCTGTTCAGATGTCGGTCGGCAAGTCGCAGTCACCAAGTTCGGACTCCGCTGCGGTGGCCAGGGAATCCCAAGCAGCCGTGACTCCGTCGATCGAAGTCGACACCTCGGTGACAGAGTCTGCGAGGGAATCTGAATCGGGAAGGGAGCTGAAGGTGTCCGCTGTGCCTTCCAGGGCGCTGTTGAATGAATCGACCTGATCGCTGAACTGGTCGGTGGCGTTGTCCTGAACGGCTTGCCAGGACGTTTCGACGTCATCCAGGGAATCATTGAGGCCATCGGTTCCGGTGGAGATGATGTCGAGATTGAACAGATCCTGCACTGAGGTTCCGAGGTCCTGGAGGGCCTCGCAGGTCGAGGCTTCGTCGTCGCTGCTGCTGCTGCAAGCGCCGAGCAGGGCACATGCGGCGATGAAACCTGCGAGGAGTTTGCGTGTCATGTTGAGAATTCCCACTTGTAGTCGAGTATTTCTTCACTCAGGTCCCAGAGGCGCCGAGCATCAGCTTCCACTTGTGCAGCATCGGCCACCTGGGCATCACCCACCGCTCCACGAGTCTCTCCCAATCCGGCCGGGCCATAGTACCCGCCGGGTTTGGCTTCGACACCAGCGGCGGCCAGCACCTCGGAATACGCTCCCTGTTCGGCACTTTGCGCCATGAGTGCGTTGGTGACCTTGTAGAAGGACTTCATCAGTCCGGTTGGTCCGCTGCTCTGGAGGTTCGTGGCCGAGTAGCCCGGATGAGCACTCACCGAGATCACCGAACTGCCGGCGTCACTGAGGCGTCTCTGCAACTCCAGCCCATACATGAGGTTGGCCAGCTTGCTCTGGAGGTATGCCTTGGTCGGGCTGTAACTCCTGGTCAGCATCGGGTCATCGAAGTCGATGCCGCCGGCCCGTTTGTGGACCAGGCTGCTCACGGCCACGATGCGACCGGAACGGGCCTCAAGCAGGTCCAGCAGCAGTCCGTTGAGCAGGAAGTGTCCGAGATGGTTGGTGCCGAATTGAAGCTCGAAACCGTCCGCGGTGGTGCCGAGGGGAGCCTGCATGACTCCTGCGTTGTTGATCACCGCGTCCAGGCCGTCGTAGTCGGCGTGGAGTTGTGCCGAGGCTGCCCTGATCGATGAGGTGTCGGCGAGGTCGATGATCACGCTCGAGACGGAACCGGTTCCGGGGACTGCCTCGATCAGGGTCACAGCGTCCTCAGCTTTGGCCCGGGACCGGCAACCGATCAGGACATCGGCATTGGCAGCCCTCAGGTACTTGGCTGCTTCGAGGCCGATTCCCGAGTTGCCGCCGGTGATGAGGTAACGCTTTCCGGACAGGTCCGGCAGCTGATCCGGAGTCCAGTTCCTGAAACCGCTGTTCATGATCTTGCTGGCCATGGTGCCTCCCGCGGCGATGCTGGATCCCAAGCTAGCTTTGAAGCGTGCTCGAGGAGATATCTCTTCCAGAAGGTCTGACGATGGTTCGCAGCACGCGCGAGTTCACTGCGGCGACCGTGCCGGCCGGATTGTTGTCCGCTCACCAGGTGGCCGCTGGGGTTTGGGGAGTGCTGCGCGTGTTCGCCGGAACGGTGACCTTTGTCGCCGAAGAAGAGGGTGTTTCCACGGTTGTCGAGGCCGGGCAGACTCAGGCGATCAAGCCTGATTGGCCGCATCATGTAGAGCCGGATGCAGATGCCAGGTTCATCGTGGAGTTCCATCGTTGACGTGCCGCCACACTGCTGCCAATCAGATCCAGCTACTCCGGACTGGCCAGAAGTCGTTCCAGGTTCTCCCGAGCGGGTTCGAGGTTCGCCATGATTCGTTCGAGGATCGGGCCCGCTTCGGGTGAATCGGCTCC
>JAUXGW010000260.1 GCA_030621865.1 Actinomycetes bacterium | reverse complement strand
GGAAGGGCCAGGACGCCATCGATCAAGCCCAGTCGTGATCAACTCGCCGGTTCGCCCTTCCCCCCGGGCGAGCCGGTCCAAGTATCTCAGTGCTCGCCACCCGAGCACTGAGATACTTGGGGGACTCGCTGTGTCGGGACTCGCTGCATGGAACCACCTGTGGCTCAGCTCACCCGCCGGATGATGATCCCATGCCCCCCACCTCTTCGATATCGCTGACATCGCCCATGTCGCCGGCGTCGCCGATCTTCCCGACATCCACGACTTCCGTGGCATCCGCCATCTCCGAGGTAATCGCGCTGAACATCCGTGCCCGGTCCTTTGCAGTCAATTCGGGGCGGCCGTGTTCGGCGGCCAGCGAAACGACATCGCGGGTTTCGGCCAAGACGCGCTCACAACTCTCGCAGCTTGCGAGATGCTCCAAGGCCGCGGACTCCTCCTCAGCATCAAGGTCACCCTCCATGAAGTCGGTCAGACGATCCGCCAGATCCTCACAACGCATCACCACACCTCTTTCCCGGCTATCAACTCACGCAGCGATGCGCGCCCTCGATGGACTCGCATCTTTGCCGCCGACACCCCGACACCAAGCACCTCGGCCACTTCCCGAATAGGCAGTTGCTCCACATCCCGCAACACCACCGCGACACGTTCCTGCTCATTCATTTCGCCGAGAGCCTCGCTGAGAATCCGGGCAACGTCCGACAAGACCGCAGCCTCGGCAGGACCAGCACCGGACACCACTGACTCCGGCATGTCCTCGGGCGCCGTCGGGACCTCCCGACGAGCACGCACCACGGCAATCGATTCTCGATACGCAACCTGCAGCAACCAGGGCCTCACCCGGCCCGGATCGCGGATCTGGTCCAGCCGTGTCAGTGCCTTCAGGAAGGTGCGCTGCACCACATCCTCAGCATCAGCCCGATTCCAGAGCACTCGATACGCCACGTTGAACACCGACTCGACCTGCTCTGCGAAGAGCACCTCGAGACGGTCAACAACATCGGCAGCGGCAGCAGCCCGCCCAACGGGATCGATGTCCGGGATACTCACTACGCCAGTCTGCCATTCCAAGCTCTGGACCTCGTTCCGGCCAGAGCATTTCCTCAGGCTCTACGCTGGATTCATGGACGTAACGCTTCTCTACTTCGAGGACTGTCCCAACTGGAAAGTGGCCGACGAACACCTCACCGCCCTCGCATCCGAGCTGCCGGGGATGACTCTCACCCGCCACCTGGTCGAGACTCCCGAGGAGGCCGAGCAGACACGTTTCCGCGGTTCGCCGAGCATCCTGGCCGACGGAGTCGACCTCTTCTCCGATCCCGACGCCCCAGTAGGCCTCTCATGTCGCGTGTACGAGACTCCCGACGGTCCCGCCGGTTCACCAACGATCGAACAACTCCGCAACGCCCTGACACGCCAGTAACCGGGTGTCGCCCACCGGGTGCACCGGGGACGGATCTCGGCGAATGTCCTGACCGAATGAGATCGATCCGCAGGCGCGAGCCCGTCGATCACGAATCGTAGAGCTCGAAGTGATCGGCATTGGGAACCATCTCGATCAAGAAGTCAGGGTCAAAGTCGAAGTAGCGAGCCACGGAGATGTCCTCGCCTGCGAACGCGACAATGGACTCTTCGGAATCCCAGAACGTCAACATCGTGAAACGGGCTCGATCCTCCAGCTGGCGTCGCATTATCCAGGCACCCTGGTTGCCGGGAGTATCGGAGTAGGCGGGAAGGGCAACGGTCTGCATCAACTTCAGGTACTCCTCAGACCGATCCAGAGGAACCTCACCTGTCCATGTGCGTGCGATCATCACAATCTCCATTCGTTTGGGTCAGCCTCCATTCGCCTGGCTGAGCTGGACCGGTGCCGGCAGCCTCCAGTGTCAAAGGATCAGTCGAGGGTGATGACGATGGCGGTATCGCTGAGGCGGTTGCTGCCGAACAGCTTCGCCGCGTTGGCGTAAAGGGTGATCATGGTGACCTGCCAGCCGTACTTGGCCTTGATCCTCGACCTCACTCGATCGAACTCTGCCTCCTCGACGATCGCAGTGCCGCTAAGCGTCTCCGCACCATCGGTGGGGTGGCCGCGGCTGTCGCTGGCCTGGAGCAGTACCCGATTGTCCCGCCGCAGGCGTCTGACCTTCAGCGAGGAACTGGGCGTGACGAAACCGATGGTCCCATCGCCGAGGTCCGCGATCCACACCGGAGTTGCCGAACTCTCGCCGTTCTTGCGATAGGTCGTGAGCGCAACGTATTTCTCGTTCGCGATATCCATGCAGAATTCCTTGGTCATTGCCTGGTCGCCGCATTCTACGGTCGCTACGACGCCAACCAGCGCTCGGAGTGCTTGTTCCGTCAGACCTCAGATCCTTCACTTGCTGATTCGACAGTGCCCGTTGCTGGCTGGCCAGCGCTTGTTTCTGATTGAACAGAGGTCTGCTCGACCTCTGGCTCCCCCTCCAAGTCGACGTTCTCCATGTCGAGGTTTGGCAGGAGTCGGTCCAGCCACTTGGGTAGCCACCAGTTCGCGTCCCCGACCAGAGCCATGGTGGATGGCAGGAGGACCATGCGGACGATCGTGGCGTCGACTGCGACCGCCACGGCGAGGCCGACGCCCATCATCTTGACGACGGGATCGTCGCTGCCGACGAACCCGAGGAACACACTGATCATGATCAGGGCGGCGGCGGTGATCACCTTCGCAGTCGCTCCGAGGCCTGCAACGACACTGTCGATGTTGGAGAGACCCTTCTGGTACTCCTCGCGTATGCGGGAAAGGATGAACACCTCGTAGTCCATCGACAGTCCGAAGAGAATGGCGAACATCATCATCGGGATGAACGAGGCAATCGGCACAGCTTCGTCCAGCCCGACCAGTGACCGGCCCCAACCCCATTGGAACACTGCCACCACAACGCCGTAGGCGGCGGCAATCGACAACAGGTTCAGAAGTGCGGCCTTGAGGGGAACGAGGAGTGAGCGGAACACAACCATGAGCAACAGGAACGACAGCACCACCACCCCTCCGATGAACCACGGCAGACGGTCGGCAATCTTGTCGGACTGGTCGATG
This sequence comes from Actinomycetes bacterium, assembly GCA_030621865.1. Taxonomy (GTDB): domain Bacteria; phylum Actinomycetota; class Acidimicrobiia; order Acidimicrobiales; family Microtrichaceae; genus JAHRAZ01. The sequence goes on along the minus strand of JAUXGW010000260.1, from coordinate 407 downwards.
AATCCAGCGGTCGGGCCGCCGACCAGAACAGTGACTTCGGAGTCGGCGGTGGCTTCGGGCACGACAGTGTCGCGGAGCCTGTGTACGAGGTCGCTGGTGGCTTGATCCTGCGGCTTGGTAGTGGGAATCGCAGTGATGACAGCGGTGTCGCCGGCACTGTTGATTGCGGGCGGAGAGACAGCTTCGACGCCTGCATCATTGCCGACCGTCGATGCGATCTCGTCGAGCACGGCCGGGTCCTCGTCGCCGATGTCCACTGTGATCAGGAGCGGTCCGTTGAAACCGTCACCGAATCCGTCAGCCAACAGGTCATATGCCTGTCGGTGGGTGGTGTCTGTCGAGTCGGTGCCGGCATCGGCCTGGCCGAGGCGCATGTCGAGCATCGGGATCGCCATGATCAGCAGCAC